>JBASLQ010000067.1:0-3347 GCA_049656425.1 Sedimentibacter sp. | reverse complement strand
ACACCTTCCTTTCTTAAAAATAAAGTACCCTCCGGTTTTCCTTCTAAAACATCATATATTAATTCTGGATTTTTACCATTTAAAATAACCATGTCAATTCCGCTGTTTACTGCTATTTTTGCAGCTGCTATTTTTGTCACCATACCACCTGTTCCAACTGAGCTTTCGGAACCGCCCGCAACATTTTCAATTTCCTGGGTAATTTCTTTTACAACTTGTATAAGTTTTGAATTTTCATCTTGAGGATTTCCGTCATACAAACCATCCACATCGCTTAAAATTATTAACATATCAGCACAAACTAATTTAGCTGTAACTGCAGACAATGTATCGTTGTCGCCATATACAAGTTCTTCAATTGCCACGCTGTCATTTTCATTTACGATAGGAATAACATTGTATAAAAATAAAGTTTCAAAGGTGTTAACAACATTTTCTTGAAGTTTAGGGTCCTCAATTATATCCTTTGTCAAAAGCAATTGCGAAACAGTCTGATTGTATTGAGAAAAAACTTTATCATAAGCAAACATTAACTCGCATTGACCTACAGAGGCAACTGCTTGCTTTTCCTTTGTTGTTTTAGGCCTTTCTTTAAGACCAAGTTTAGAAACTCCTGCGGCTACTGCTGCAGATGTAACAAGAACAACATCTACACCTTCATTTTTAATATCACTTAAAATCATTGCAATTTTATCCATCATTCTTAAATTAAGCTTTCCGGAATCATGAGTAAGTGTCGAACTGCCTACTTTAACCACTATTCTTTTATGACATTTTTCTGTTGCTTTATTAAATTTCATCGTTCGCCTCACATTAATTATATCTTATGTTCTATTTTATCAACTTCCAAATGAATTGCAATGATTATTTTAAAAATTATTACTTCTTCCAAAACTCAAGTACAAGTGCTTGAGTTTTGGTAAATATTATCTTTGATGTGTCAATCATTTATGATATAATAACAGTAACACGATTATAAGAAGTATCATGACATTTAAATATGGCATTATATTTCGAAATGGGGGTGTTGCCTGTATAATTTAGCATTATATATATCAGAAAATCAGAAATCGTTTTTCTAAAGGAGAAAATATGATAATTAGAGATTTGATTAACAAATTAATAAGTATGGCAAATAAGGCCAATGGCCCTGAAAACCAGGGAAACCAGGAATTTAAGGATTTCCATGAATTCAAGGAAAAAGCGCCAAGAAATGTTGGCAAAATAAAAATGCTGCTTCTCATACCTGTAATAGTTATTGCAATATTTGCGATAATGTCTTGCCAGTATACAGTTGAAGAAACTGAACAAGCAGTAGTGACGACACTGGGAAAGGTAACAAGTGTTGAATCAGCAGGTTTGCACTTTAAATTACCTTTTCCAATACAAGATGTCACTAAAGTAGAAGTAAACAGAACACAGAAATTACAAATTGGTTATGCAAGTACAAGTGAAGATCAAGGCTACAGTGATATGACATCAGTATTAGATGAATCAAAAATGATTACAGGAGACTTTAACATAGTAAATATAGACTTCTTTATTGAATGGAAAATATCCGATCCTGAAAAATTCTTATATAATTCTGATACACCTTCTCAAATTCTTAAAATGATAGCACAGTCATCAGCAAGAAGTGTAATTGGCTCTAATGACGTAGATGGTGTATTAACAACAGAGAAATCCATCATACAGACAGAAATCAAAGAAAAGATAGTCAATAAATTAGGAAATTATGATTTAGGTGTGCAAGTACTTGATGTAAAAATACAAGACAGCCAGCCACCGACACCAGAAGTAATAGCAGCGTTTAAAAATGTAGAAACAGCAAAACAAGAAAAAGAAACAAGAATAAATGAAGCATTAGCTTATAAGAACAAAACACTTCCTGCTGCCGAAAGCCAGGCAGACAAATTAATAAGAGAAGCTGAGTCTTATAGGGAATCAAGAATAAATGCAGCAAGAGGCGAAGTAGCAAAGTTCAATGCTATGTATACAGAATATGCTAAAAATAAAACTATTACAAAAACAAGAATGTATTTAGAAACAATTGAAGAAATATTGCCAGGCGTAACTGTTTATGTTGATTCAACCGAAGGCGGTATAGAAAAAATGTTACCATTAAAGAGCTTTTCAACTACAACAACAGAAAATGCCGGAGGTGAAAATTAACATGGAGAACGTTAAGAAAAAGGGCAAAATATCTGGTATATTAAAGATGTTAATTGTAATTTTATTGTTAATATCTGTAACAAATGCAATTTATATTGTAAAGGAAAATGAATATGCTTATGTAACAAGGTTTTCTAAATTTGTTAAAATTCAAGATACAGCAGGATTACATTTCAAAATGCCTATGTTAGATAAAGTTGAGAAAATACCACAATACAGAATGATGTATGATATTCCTCCATCAGAAGTATTAACAGGTGATAAAAAGACATTAGTAGTTGATAACTTTGCAGTATGGCGAATAGATGATCCTTATACATTTATGAAAACAGTAAGCAGAATTACTGAAATGGAAAACAGAATAGATGCAGTAGTATATAATGCAGTAAAAAACACTTTGGGAACAATGGACCAGGCAGACATTATTAATTCAGACAATGGTTCAATAGATAATGTAAATATAAAAATTACAGAAATGGTAAATGAACAACTAAAAGGCTATGGAGTTTCAACAATAGCTGTAGAAATAAAAAGATTAGACCTGCCGGAAGACAATGAATCTGCTGTATATAACAGAATGGTATCTGAAAGAACACAAATGGCAGAAAGTTACAGGGCAGATGGTAATTTAGAAGCAAGTAAAGTAGTGAATGAAACAGATAAAGAAGTTGGCATATTGCTTTCAAAAGCTGAAGCAACTGCAGAAGAATTAAAGGGTCAAGGTGAAGGCGAATACATGAAAATCATAGCAGATGCTTACTCCACAGAAGACAGAGCAAGTTATTATGAATTTATCAGAAGTTTAGAAGCACTAAAAGTAACAATGCAGGGCGAAAAAACAATATTCCTCCCTGCAGACAGCTATATAGTCAAAGTACTGAACGGAAACTAAACAGTCCAGAAAACAGCTTACACGGTCGGCTAAAAAATCCCCTTAAAATTAGTGTATAATTAAATGGGTTTTAATTATGGAGGTGTTTTATGGCTAAATTCAAACCTAGTAAAAAAGTTAAATTTAAATGTTTGTCTTGCGGTAATTTAATGCAACCTGTCTATTACAAAAGTGTCTTTGGGTATATATATAAGTTAGATTGATTTCTCTTTTAATTTTTGCACTCCAAGGCTTTTTTTCTTCCCTTGTTTAATTGAGTAAGCTTTTTTATTAAATAAAAAGC
>JBASLQ010000066.1:0-3825 GCA_049656425.1 Sedimentibacter sp. | reverse complement strand
AATTTAGTTCTTGAAACAATACTGAAAAATAACAATAATGAAGATGCTGCTCATGTTTATAAGATAATCAATACAGATAGAATTGGATTAATTGGACATTCTCTTGGCGGAGCTACGGCAGCTGAACTGGGAAGATTAAGAAAAGATATTGATGCAGTCATTGTAATTGACGGAACAATGATTGGAGAAGAAATTGATTTCGTTGATGGAGAATCAGTATTAAATAATGAAGCATATCCAACTCCAATTTTAAATATTTATAATGAGGAGCATTATAATGAAGCATTGTTAAATTCTTCAAATTATGCTAATATGGTAGCAAGTGAAAATGCAGTTGATTCCCATAATATTGTGTTTAAAAAATCAGGACATTTAAATTTTACAGATTTGCCATTGTTTTCGCCATTTTTAGCTCAAATGCTTGGAACAGGCAATATAGACAAAGTATATTGTCTAGAAACCATGAATAATATTGTACTTGATTATTTTAACTGTTATTTAAAAGAAGGGAATGAGTTAAATATTTTAAAAGAATATTAAAGGAAGTATACTTATGAAAATCAATGTAGAAATGGTTGACAGAAAGAAAGATGAACAGGTGTTAATTCAATGCTATGAGGTTACACAACAAATAGATGAAATAATTGATTTTGTGAAATCAATGGAGGCTTCATTAACAGCTTATTATGATTCGCAAATGCATTATGTTTATTTACAGGATATTTTCTACATTGAAGCAGTTGACAACAAAGTGTTTGCATATTTAGAGAGCCAGGTTTATGAACTGAAAATCAAGTTGTATGAATTTGAAAGATTATATGGGGAAAGAAATTTTTTTCGATGTTCAAAATCAGTAATAGTAAATCTCATGAAAATAGAATTCATAAAACCTGCTCTAAACGGAAGATTTATTGCGACCCTTATTAATAGTGAAAATGTAATTATTTCAAGGCAATATGTCTCGGAACTTAAGAAAAGATTAAAAGGGGGATTATCATGAGTTTTAATGATTTCTTAAAGAAACGTTTAATAGATTTTTTTATTATAGTTACTTGTATTTCTGCAGTAATTGGAATTATCGGATTAATCTATGAGCCAAACAGAAGATTCGGATATGAAGCATATTTTTCACCGCTTATCTTTGGAGCAATCAGTATTATCCCATCTTTTGTAACTTATTCTAATAAAGAATTAACTCTAAAACAAATGATATTTAGAAATGCCATCCAACTCCTGATATTAGAATGCTTAATATTAATAACTGGATATTCATTCGGTGCCATGAAGGATAAAATGATTTTAACATCAGTTGCTTTTTCGGTTATTATAGTATTTATAATTGTACATTTGATATCATGGGTAATTGATTCTAAAACAGCATCCATTCTTAATGAAAATTTAAAAGTATATCAAAAAAACGATAAAAAACCCTTCTGACGCTTTTGCATCAAGGAGGGTTTCATTAAATAAGTACTAATATACGAAATGGAGCAAAGATAATTACATATCCAACTATTTTTAAATTCCTTCTAAAAAGCCTTGTAGAACACCTTTTGTGTTATCAGAAGATTGCTAAGGAAATAGAGGAGATTTGAAAAAATCTTCTTAGAAAATAGATTTATTATGTCGCAAAATATCTATTTTGCGACATAATAAATCTATTTTAGAAATCTATTTTGATGCATTTAAATATTTTTATAAACTAAAATTTTACCTGATTTTAAGTCGTAAATCCGAGCCTTTAAAATGCGTTTAAACGAAAGTTATTTTGCTTCTTGACTTATTGTATAGCTTTTTCTGCAAAAATTCATAATTTCATATTTTAATCCAAAGGTTCTGGTTATTTTGTCTAATACTTTTATGAATTTTATTTAGGTAATAATTTTAAAGTATTAATTTATATTGCATTTAATGCCATTTTTGTATATAATTAAATTATAAATTATTTTGCGACATTTTTGCTGCAATAATATCAAGGAGAAAATTATGTACATAAATTATAGTGAACTATGCCCTGCTCCAATGAGTGACTTTCTTGTATACTTAATTACACTTAGAGGAAAATCAGAAAAAACAGTTAACGAGTATTTTCTGGATCTTCGAACATTTTACAGATTTTTAGTTATAAGGTTCAAATTAAGTCCTAAAACAGATAATTTTGAAGAAATTGATATCAATCTTGTTACATTGGATGTATTGAAAAAAATAGATATTATGGTTCTCCATGCCTTTATTGCTTACATAGATAGAGAAAGAAACAATTCCAACAGGACAAAAGCTCGAAAAATCGCATGTCTCCGTTCTTATTTCAAATATTTGAATTCAATTGTAAAATTAATTTCTTTTAATCCGGCTATTGACTTAGAAACTCCGAAAAAAAACAGCCGTTTACCTGTTGCCTTATCATTAGACGAATCAAAGAATTTGCTTTCATCTATTAATGGTTCCAATGAAAAGCGCGATTATGCAATAATAATGCTGTTTTTAAATTGCGGTCTTCGTTTGTCAGAACTCATAAGCATCAATATAGATAAAATTAAAGGTGATACATTAACTGTTGTTGGTAAAGGAAATAAAGAAAGGACAATTTACTTAAACGACGTATGCGTCAAAGCAATGGAAGATTATATGGAAGAAAGGACGGATCCAAAGCCGGGCCACGAAAACGCTTTGTTTATAAGCAACAGAAAAAGCAGATTTACACAAAAAGGAGTTCAGCACATGCTTAATAAATATTTAGCTAAAGCAGGTCTGTCAGGCAAGCACTATTCGCCACACAAGCTTCGCCACACTGCTGCGACTCTCATGTATCAATATGGACATGTGGATATCCGTGCACTTCAAGAAATACTAGGACACGAAAGCGTTTCAACCACACAAATTTACACCCACATTGACAAGGAACAGCTTCGTGATGCAGTTAAATTAAATCCTCTGAATGATTTGACTAGTTAAGTGGTATTCTGATTACGTCTCCAGGGTAAATTGATGCATCTTCTATGTTGTTTTCTACTGATATGCTGTAAATCAATTCTCTGATTTCTGCGTCCCCAGAATAATCAGATGCAATTGCCCAAAGAGTGTCTCCGACTTTTACTGTTACAAGGTCAAACTGAGGTATATCTTTGGAATATGCGTTAAAAGTTGCAGCAAATGTAAAAACAATCATGCTTATTGATAATATCGATAAAAACATAAATCTTTTAAATTTTTTCATATTGTTCACTTTGTATTTGTTTAATATTATCATAATCCACCTCGAACATATTTTCTATTTTTATTCTATCAGAACATTAGTTCGATGTCAACATGTTTTTTGTTTTTCTCAAACAAATGTTTGATTTATTTTGGAAAGTATGATAATATATAAAAAAAGCAAAAGAGGTGGAACCATGAATTATGAAGGCTTAAGCGATAAGCAAATTAAAATTATACAATACATAAAAGATGAATTAACTTTAAGAGGTTATCCCCCATCCATACGTGAAATCTGCAAAGCTGTAGGTTTAAGCTCTACTTCTTCGGTACATGCGCACTTAAATACACTAGAAGAAAAAGGATATATAAAAAAAGGCACCAATAAAAGAAGAGCGCTGGAGTTAATTGACATTGATGACATATGTTGCAACATGCCAAAAAAAGAAATAGTAAATGTTCCTATTATAGGAACTGTTACTGCAGGCGAACCTATTTTGGCCGTTGAAAATATTGATGACACTCTTCCTATTTCAATTGATTTTGTAGGCAATAAGGAATCTTACGTTTTGAAAGTCAAAGGCGAAAGCATGATTGAAGCTGGTATTATGAATGGAGATTTTATTATAG
>JBASLQ010000065.1:0-2854 GCA_049656425.1 Sedimentibacter sp. | reverse complement strand
TCGTAAACTCGGGAGACGGCCCCATTGATGCCAATGTGGAAAAATTATGATATTGTTTAAATCTATAAATAAAAATAATTAAAGCTATCAGTATGATGGAAATCAGCAAAGACCTGTGGCGAAATTTATGTTTTTCATTATGCTTGAAGGGTTTGTTAATACTGTCCTGAGGCGCATAGCAAAAAATTAATATAAATGATATGAAAAGATTTATGTATATAAAATATTTAAAGGAATTAAAAGCATATTCCAGGAGTAATGCAATCAGAAAAGATGCAACGGAATAAGCGAAGCATTTGAGCGCAGAACTGGCATGCATTCCGCCGGCGGATGTTCTCAATATCATAAACGGAAGAAAGAAAAATATAAGCATGTCCAATTTATGCAGAACTATCCCAGTAAGAATTAATCCGATTATTTGAAATATTGAAATAAATATTACTTCCAGTCCGAAGATGCTGTTTTCATATTGTGAGGTGCATATGGAGTCGTTTTTTAAAAAAGCATCTGAAACATATTCCGATAATTTTCTTATCATTATAATTTTCACCCCTTGTACACAATACAATTTTAGTACTTTTTTTCAAATAATACAATATGGTGGTGATAAACAGCATGATTTGTTATATAAATAACCTGCTTAGCGACAAAATTTTTTCTTGACATCTTAAGATAATATTTATCTGTGTTGTTTATGTAAGAAATCGGGTTGTTTGCATCGAATGTTTGCTATGCTGATAAGAATAGAATACAATACAATACAATACAATACATAATAATAAAAAGACTTAATTATATATTTTGAAACTTTTTTATTGCTGCCGCGTCTTATATAAAATAAAATACAAGGAGAAACATTGTGCAATGAAAAAAACTTGATGATCCTGATATCTATTGCTATTTTGATTTTAGCATTCACTTGGGGCTTTAATGCTGTTTTAAAAATCGGGAATTACGATGTAAGAGGCGTAAAAGATGTGGGCAAAGTAGTTGCCGATAAAGGTGGATGGTATCGCAGGTATATTTTTGTAGATTTGAGTACAATTGCCTCAAATGATGAATATGGGACATTTGTATTCAAAAAAAACGGTAAGTTTTTTTATTTTCCTGCAGAAAAAAATGTGTTGTATGATAACAGTAAGAACGTCTATAAATATGTTGGCTATTGGTATTATAATTTTTATGACATGAGGCTCACTGTCACAAGGACGCATTTTGCGAGAAAATTTTTTAACGTAAGTTTTAAGGATAAAGAATTTTTCTGTTCATTCACTTATGAGTCATTTCTTCATGGAAATTCAGGAGATATGACATTTAATGATGATTTAATTATTGAAAACCAGAAGTTTAAATTGCTGGATAATGAATTCACAAAAAACAGCAAGGAAAAGCTCAGGCTTGGAGATGATGTAATTGACAAGTACTTAGAGCTTGAAAAGAGCGGAAAGGAAAAATAAATGAAAGCTTTTAAAAAAACAACAATATTTGTTTTAATCATAATATTCATAAGTACATTGTTTATAGCTGTACCATCTTTATTAAAAAATTATTTCAATAAATTTGGAAATTACTTTGAAAGAGGGTTGGGCAGTAATAATATACTGAATACTGAAACATCAGATATTATGGAAAACATAAATACCATATTGGAAAATGAAGACTATGGAACTCTTGTCATAAAAAAACGGCATGTTTTATTATTATCCGGCTACACATAATTTTGTATATGTCAATTATAAGACAAGTTATTTAATATGAGTATCAAAAAACTGTTTATAGCATCAACGTTGTTTTTATGTTTAAATTGCAAAACTAACTGCAAGTTTATTTGTGTCCATTTTTACTTCATGAAATTTTCTATATCATTTACAGTTTTAATAATATCCTTTGATAAATTAATTATACCGTTTTTAGTTACCCACACATCATCCTCTATTCTGATGCCAATACCCTCTTCTTTAATATACAAGCCAGGTTCAACAGTGTAAACATTATTTTCCTGCATTATTTTGTCTCTTCTTCTTAAGTCATGCACATCAAGCCCAAGAGGATGACCTATGCTGTGGTAATAATATTTTTCAACATCAGCATCATCCCTGATAATATTCAAACTTTTTAAACCTTTTGCAAAATGTGCTTTTACTGCATCGTTTACAGCTACTTCGGATGCTCCCACATGCATTGCATCCATAGTTACATTTTGTGCTTCTAAAACTATGTTGTAAATATCTTTTTGCCTCTGCGTAAATTTGCCGTTTGCAGGATATGTTCTGGTAATGTCAGATGCATAGTTGTTTGATAATGCTCCTAAATCAAGAAGTATCATTGTTCCGTCAGCAATTTTTTGTTGAAGTTCTATGTAGTGTAAAATAACTGCTTTTTGTCCGGAAGCACCTATAGTTTTAAAGCTTGGTTTTGAGCCTCTGAGCATGAGCTGGTATTCAAAATCTGCTTTAACCTGGTACTCGTATCTTCCAGGTTTTAAATTTTTCATTACACATTCTAAAGCTTCCTTTGTATATCCTATGGCAGTTTTGATTTCATTTACTTCTTCTTCTGATTTTGTACTTCTTAATTCAGTCATTATTTCAAGAGAACTCTTAATATTTACAGCAGGATATTGGTTTCTAATCCAATGAGCAAGGCTTCTGTAACTGTCATAAGGTTCATCTTTGCCAGTAATATAAGAAAAAATATACACTTGATCAGGTCTGTCTGAAGAAGAAAGTTTTTTGGCAAACTGAGTCATGAATTCATCTCTGTTTTCAATTGTTTTAACTCCCGACACTTCGACAGTTTCTTCTTTTCTCATGAGAATTCCAAACCATTTTTCATAATATTAATCTACAGGAGG
>JBASLQ010000064.1:0-6227 GCA_049656425.1 Sedimentibacter sp. | reverse complement strand
TTAAAAGATTCAATACACGACTGTAGCCTTGGCTCCGGCAACGGCTTCACATTTTACGAACAAAATCCCATAGCTTTAGCGGATACTATTAAAAGAGCTTTAAAAGTATACAACAATAAAGAGGATTGGGAAAAACTTGTTGAAACAGTAATGTCAATTTATTTTAGCAGGAACAAGTCAGCAGAGAAATATTATGATATGTTTCAAAGCTTATTAAATCAAGGAGAAAAATAATGTTGGAATCTAACATTGATGCAAAACGCATCAACGATTTAGTTGATGAGGAAATTTCCCGATATTGGAATACAGAGGCCCAAAGTGCAAATTATAATCAAGTTTACAGAGCTCTTTGTATTGTAATCAGAGATATGTTGTTAAAAAAGCGCAACAACTTTCTTAAGCAGGAAAGCAAAAGCAACCAAAAAAGAGTTTATTACATGTGCATGGAATTTCTTACAGGAAAATCTCTAAAAAACAATTTATATAATTTAAAAATTGAAACTGAAGTTGCAAAAGCTTTGGAAAAGTACAATGTTACACTGGAAGACCTTTATGCAATTGAAAAGGACCCTGGTCTTGGAAACGGTGGACTTGGAAGACTGGCAGCTTGTTTTATGGACTCCCTTGCAACACAAAATTATCCTGCAGTTGGTTTTTCAATAAAATATGAATTTGGTCTTTTCAAACAAAAAATTATTGATGGATGGCAGACTGAACTTCCGGACGATTGGCTGACAACTTCTGATGTCTGGCTTATACCAAGGACAGAAGAACGTGTTGTTGTTAAATTCGACGGTAAAATAAGAGAAGAATGGACAGAAGAAGGTTTAAAAATACACCATGATTATCCTACGTTAATTGAAGCAATTCCTTATGATATGATGATTTCAGGATATGACAGCAATGGAGTGAGCCTTTTAAGGCTTTGGGAATCACGAAGTTTAAACAGCATAGATATGAACTTGTTTTCTCAAGGTGATTATGTAAGAGCATTGGCAGAAGATTCGCTGGGTGAAGCAATATCAAAAGTATTGTATCCTGCGGACAACCACTATGAAGGTAAAATATTGCGGCTGAAACAGCAATATTTCCTTGTGTCTTCTTCTACTCAAAACATTGTAAAAGTTCATATGAAAAAATACAGCACTCTTGATAATTTCAGCGATAAAGTTGCAATTCATATTAATGATACTCATCCGGCATTGATTATTCCGGAATTAATGAGAATTTTCATGGATGATTACCATTTTTCATGGGAAAAATCGTGGAATATTGTTATAAATACCGTATCTTATACAAATCATACTGTACTTTCTGAAGCATTAGAAACATTTGACGAAAATATAATAAAAACAAAACTTCCTAGAATTTACATGATTATTCAAGAAATCAACCGACGTTTTTTAGATGAAGCCAATGTGAAATATAACGGAGACTGGAACAAAGCGGTTCAAATGTCCATTTTTGGCTTTGGAAAAATCAACATGGCAAATATGTGCATCATAGGAAGCCACTGCGTTAATGGAGTTGCAAAACTTCATACAGATATACTTAAAAAAACTGTGTTTAAACCATTTTATGAATATAGTCCAAATAAATTTATAAATGTTACTAACGGCATAACACACAGGCGATGGGTGAATCAGGCAAATCCAATGCTGAAAGAACTTCTGGACGACTTGGTCGGACCTGAGTATTATTTGAATCCTGAAAAACTGAACTTACTTAAAAAATACAAAGACGAAGACAGTGTACTGGATAAATTAAATGAAATTAAATACAGCAATAAAAAGAGGCTAGCTGAGTATGTACTTAGAAATAACCACATAAGTTTAAACGTGGATTCAATATTTGACATACAAGCTAAAAGACTTCATGAATATAAAAGACAGCTTTTAAATACACTAAGAATTATAAGCCTCATTATTGATATAAATGAAGGGAATATTGATAATATTGTACCGGAAACATTCATATTTGCTGCGAAAGCTGCTCCCGGCTACTTCAGGGCAAAAGAAATAATACAACTTATATTTGCATTAAGCGATTATATCAACAGAAATACTTTTATTAAAAAATATATAAATGTTATATTTCTGGAGAATTATTCTGTAAGTTTAGCAGAATTAATTATTCCTGCAGGAGAAATAAGCGAGCAGATATCTTTGGCAGGAAAAGAAGCAAGCGGAACAGGAAATATGAAGTTCATGATAAACGGAGCTCTCACCATAGGTACATACGATGGTGCAAATGTGGAAATTGTGGGTGAAGTAGGGGAAGAAAACTTCTTTTTGTTCGGCATGCGGGATTATGAAGTTGAGAATTTGTGGAAACAAGGTTATTCTTCCATACAATACTATCAAAAAAATGTTAAGCTTCGAAAAATAATAGAATTTCTAAACAAAGGCATATGCGGAAAATCCTTTGAATCTATTTCAAAATATTTGATTGGGGGGTCTTCTGTAGGAGATCCATACATGTGTTTTGCTGACTTTGACAGCTACATGGAAATGCATGCAAAGGCTTCTCATTTGTATTTCAATGACAAAAGAAAATGGAATCAAATGTCTTTAATTAATATTGCATCTGCGGGAGTATTTTCCTCTGACAGAACAATAAATGAATACGCAAACAAAATATGGGACTTAAAACCAATTAAGAATTAATTAAAGAATATTATAAAGGAAGATGATATGTATATATTTGACAGCCAGTCAGAATTTTTCAGATTTCCTCAAGGGGGAATTAAGACAAATGATAAAATTACTTTAAAAATATATATAAAACGAAATTGTCTATGCAGTCCTCGTTTATTAATTGAAAAAAGACATGATTATGATAAAACTATTTACAAAAGCATCAGCATGGAATGGATTGGGGCAGAAAAGAACTATGATTTGTATAAAGTGGATTTTTCGATAAGCGAATATGGAAACTACTATTATTCTTTTGTTTTTGATGAAAATAACAAGTCTATGCTTTATGAACTTTTAATATATGATAAAAATTATGACACTCCTGATTGGATTAAAGGAGGTATAATTTATCATATTTTTGTTGACCGTTTTTATAAAACTAAAATATTGCATAAGGACGGTGACATTGAAATAAGAGCTGATTGGGGTGGAATTCCTCATTATTTGCCTGATGAAGCAGGAGAAATCAAAAATAATGATTTTTTCGGAGGTAACTTAGAAGGAATAAAGGAAAAACTTCCTTATCTTTTAGAATTAGGAGTTACAGCTATATACCTTTCCCCTGTATTTAGCGCTTATTCTAATCACAAGTACGATACAGGTGATTACTTTTCTGTTGATCCCATGTTTGGTTCTGAAATAATTTTGTCAGGACTATGTACTGAAGCGGAAAAACTTGGTATTTCTGTAATACTTGATGGTGTATTCAGCCACACAGGAATTAACAGTATTTATTTTAATAAATATGGTAATTATAATTCTGTTGGTGCATATGAAAGCAAAGATTCTCCTTATTATGACTGGTACACATTCAATAATTGGAATGATGACTATGCATGCTGGTGGAACATAAAAACATTGCCTGCAATAAATAAAAAGAGCAAAAGCTATATTAATTTTGTAACTGGCGAAAATGGTGTATTAAAACATTGGCAGGATATTGGTGTTAAAGGATGGCGTTTAGATGTTGCTGATGAATTACCTAATGAATTTTTAAATAATCTTAGAACTGCAGTAAAAAGCAAAGACAAGGAAGCATACATAGTTGGTGAAGTGTGGGAAGATGCTTCAAATAAATTTGCTTACGACAAGCTTAAAGAATATTTTTGCGGCAATCAGCTTGATTCAGTTACAAATTATCCCTTAAGAGATGCAATTATAAATTATGTAAAAAACAAAGACTGTACTTTATTGTATAAAACTATGAATTTAATTATTGAAAAATATCCGCCTGAATCTGTTAATTGTCTTATGAATATATTAGGAACCCACGATACGGAAAGAATTCTTACACTGCTTGGGAGCAGTGAAATTCCTTTAAACAAGTATGAAATGGCAAATATGAAGTTAACAAAGGAGCAATTAAGGGAAGGAACAAGACTATTAAAAATTGCAAGCCTTTTGCAAATGACTCTGCCCGGTATTCCTTGCATTTATTATGGAGATGAAGCAGGGGTTGAAGGATGGAAAGACCCATTTAACAGAGCATGCTTTCCCTGGGGAAATGAAAATAAAGAAATTTTAAATCATTATAAATATCTAGCTGAATTTCGTAAAAACAACACCATTTTTGCTCAAGAAAAATACAAATGCCTTGTTCACGACAATGGTGTGTTTGTATATGAAAGGTTCAATGAAGAAGCTCAAATAATAATTGCCATAAACATGTCCTCCCGTACCTCAACATTAATCTTTAAGGATAATATGTCAGAATACGGTAAATGTAATAATAATAACAGTTTCAACTTGAAAAGCAATGAGTATTTGATTTTACAAAAAATTACTCATGGCACGATATGCTCCCCTAAGAAAGCCTTTGAGTTAAATACTTAAATATTTTTTCATATTTTATCTGTTGCTTTGATTAACCATTGTTTTTATTTTTTGTGCAAGTCCATCGGTTAACAGTTCTTTTTCTATTCTCCACTGCCAATTGCCTCCTAAAGTTGAAGGTGTATTAATTCTGGCTTCTGAGTTTAAGCACAGGAAATCCTGCATTGGAACAATGCATAAATCGGCTTTGCTCATATATAGGCTATTAATTAATTTATAATTAATATTATTTTCTTTTTTTGATTCATTAACATTTATATTTAATGTGTTTAAAACATATTGTTTCGCTGAATTGTCAAGTTTTTCAAACCATCCTTTCAATGTGTCATTGTCATGAGTTCCTGTGTAAGCAACTGAATTTTCTTCATAGTTTTCAGGCAAATATGGATTCTTTAAATTTCCGTCAAATGCAAATTGAAGAATTTTCATACCGGGAAAACCTGCATTGTTTTTCAACTCTGCAACACTGCTGGTTATAATACCTAAATCTTCAGCAATAATATTTAAACTCCCTAATTGTTTGTTTATATTATCAAACAATTCTTTGCCGTTTGATTTCAACCATTTGCCGTTTACTGCATTTTTATAATGTTTAGGAACTGCCCAAAATTCATCAAATCCTCTGAAATGATCAATCCTGACAACATCATACAATTTGAAAGACCATGCAATTCTGTTTATCCACCATTCATAGTCAGTTTCTTTTAAATATCTCCAATTATACACAGGATTTCCCCACAGCTGACCTTCTTTTGAAAAACTGTCAGGAGGAACACCAGCCGCCAAAGAAGGAATTTTATGTTCATCAAACATAAAAAGTTCACTGTTGCACCATACATCAACACTGTCTTCAGCTGCGTAAATAGGAATATCCCCTATTATTAATATGCCTTTTTTGCCGGCATATTCTTTTAACTTATAATACTGCTTATAAAATAAATACTGTAAAAATATCCAAAATTCAATTTTATCATTTAATTGGATTTTTATATTATTTATTGCATTTTGTTCTCTGTTTACAATTTCATTATCCCAGTTGTACCAAGGGAGTTGATTGTATTTATATTTTAATGCCATAAATAATCCATAATCAGAAACCCATTTATTGCTTTGTTTAAATTCATTGATTTCATTTTGGTATTTGGTTTTGGAATTTTTATAAATTTTATAAAGTATTTTATATCTTTTATAAAACTGCTTTTCATAATCAATATATTTTTTATTGGTTTCTGATTTTAAAATTTCACAGTCCTTTTCAGAAATTAAGCCATCCTCTATTGCCGGTTCCAAATCAATATAATAAGGATTCCCCGCATAAACAGAAAGGGATGAATAAGGAGAATCACCATAGGAAACAGGTCCCATGGGCAATACCTGCCAATATTTTTGTCCTGATTTTTGCAAAAAATCTATAAAATAATAAGCTTCCTTACCAAAAGTTCCGATACCATATTTTGAAGGTAATGCGCTTATGGGCAGTAATATTCCTGAGCTTCTGTTAAACATATTATTCTTCATTTTTATCTTCTTTCAATTCACTACCCACAATAACAAGCATTGTTACAAAGCATGCAGTTACATATGTACCTCATTTCTATAATAAGCTAATTATGTAATAAATGCCCCGAAGGGCATTATATTATAAATATTTTTTTAATATTTCTACTTTATCCGTCTTTTCCCATGGAAGATCTAAGT
>JBASLQ010000063.1:0-4658 GCA_049656425.1 Sedimentibacter sp. | reverse complement strand
TCTGGTTCGCTGACACTTGGAAATTATTTAGGAGCTCTTAAAAACTGGGTTAAACTTCAAAATGAATATGATTGTTATTATTGTGTAGTTGATATGCATGCAATTACTGTTCCTAAAGAGCCAAAGGATTTAAGAAAGAACACTCTTGAAGTTCTGGCTAATTATATAGCTGCAGGACTGGATCCTGAACAGGTAACATTATTTATACAATCCCATGTTTCAGCTCATGCGGAGCTTGCATGGATATTAAACTGCTTTTCTTATCATGGTGAACTTGGACGAATGACACAATTTAAAGATAAGTCAAAAAAACAAGACAGCAATGCTATTACTGCAGGCTTATTTACTTATCCTGTTTTAATGGCAGCTGACATTTTGCTTTATCAGGCTGACTTGGTTCCGGTTGGAGAAGATCAAAGACAGCATTTAGAAATTACAAGAGACATAGCTCAAAGATTCAATAATCGCTTCAGTGAAACATTCAAGGTTCCTGATCCGTTTATTTCAAAGGATGGAGCCAGAATAATGAGCTTGCAGGAACCTTTAAGTAAAATGTCAAAATCAGATTCCAATGATAACGCATATATACTCCTTATGGATGACCCTGATGCAATAAGAAGAAAATTCAAAAAATCTGTAACAGATTCAGAAGGTATTGTAAGATATACAGATGATCAGCCGGGTGTAAAAAACTTAGTTAACATTTATTCTAAAATAACAAATAAAACAAATGAAGAAATTGTTGCAGACTATGACGGTAAGGGTTACGCTCAGTTTAAAGATGATGTAGCAGAAGTGGTAATTGGGGAGCTTAAACCAATTCAGGAAAGAATAGATTATTTGTTGAAAAATAAGGATTACCTGGAAAAAATCTATATACACGGAGCTGAAAAAGCAGAAGTTGTTGCTAGAAAAACTTTAAGAAAAGCTTATAAAAAAGTTGGATTTATACCAAGATATTAAAATATAATTATAATTAATGCATATATACAGCAGCATATGGAGGAATAATGATAGTAATTAAAAATGGTTATATTAGAACCATGAGCGGAGAAAACTTCGAAAACGGACAAATAATTATCGAAGAAGGAAAAATTAAAGCGGTTGGCAATGACTTGGAATTGCCTGAAGATGCTGAAGTCATAGATGCAAAAGGTTACCTGGTAGCACCTGGTTTCATTGACGCTCATTGTCATATTGGGATGTGGGAAGAAGGTATTGGGTTTGAAGGAGAAGACGGCAACGAGGATGTTGAACCCATAACACCTCAGCTAAGAGCAATAGATGCCATCAACCCAATGGATCAAGGTTTTCGAGATGCTATAGAAGGCGGTGTGACCACTGCTGTTACTGGGCCCGGAAGCGCCAATGTAATTGGCGGAACATTTTTAGCCATGAAAACTTATGGGAGAAGAGTTGATGACATGGTAATTAAAGATCCTGTAGCCATGAAGGTTGCTTTTGGAGAAAATCCCAAAAGAGTTTATGATGAACAGCATAAATCTCCTGTTACAAGAATGGGAGTTGCAGCACTTCTTAGAGAAACGCTTTATGAAGCAAAGCAATATATGGAAGATTTAGAAGCATCTGCAGAAGATCCTGACAGAAAACCTGATTTTGATTTGAAACTGCACGCAATGCTTCCTGTTATGAAAAAAGAAATACCATTAAAAGCACATGCACACAGAGCTGATGATATATTTACAGCTTTGAGAATTGCAAAAGAATTTGATTTAGACATTACATTAGACCACTGCACAGAAGGACACTTAATTGTAGAAGAACTGGCAGCAGCTGGAAAGCCATGTTTGGTAGGTCCTACATTTGGTGCACGTACTAAATATGAACTTAAAAACAAAAGTTTTGAAACACCTAAAAGGCTTGTGGATGCAGGTATAAAAATAGCTATAATAACAGATTCTAATGTAATTCCAATTCAGCATATAAATATGTGTGCAGGAATGGCTGTTAAAGCCGGGCTTTCGGAAGATGAAGCATGGAAAGCAATTACTATTAATCCTGCTGAAATTACAGGCATAGCAGATAGAGTTGGAAGTATTGAAGTAGGTAAGGATGCAGATATTGTAATTTTTAAGGGAAACCCTTTGTTAGATATAGATTATGAAACAATAATGACAATTATTGATGGTAAAGTTGTTTACAAAAATACAAAATTTTAAAATTAATGCAAATTTAAACTGGAATTTTTACAGAAAAGTATTGAATGCGTTTTCTTTAGTATATAATTATTGATTATTATAAAAATATTATAAATATTGATAAAAAAACTTGCAAATTGTCAGGAAAAAGGATACACTAATCTGTGGAAAAAAAGAGGATGGTAAATATGAAGAGTAAAATAATAAACATAGCGGTAATAGCTCCTGTTGATGCAGGCAAGTCCACATTAGTAGATGCTTTCCTGCAACAGAGCGGAGTTTTTAGAGAAAATCAAGAAAAAGTAGACCAAGTAATGGATTCTAATGATATTGAGCGTGAAAGAGGAATAACTATATATTCTAAAAACTGCTCAGTAATGCACGATGATATAAAAATTAATATTGTTGACACACCTGGACATGCTGACTTCTCTTCTGAAGTAGAGCGTATTATGAAAACTGTTGATACAGTTATATTGCTTGTAGATTCTATAGAAGGTCCAATGCCACAAACACGTTTTGTTTTGCAGAAGTCTCTTGAAGTAGGATTAAGACCAATATTGTTAATAAATAAAATTGACAAGAAAAATCATAGAGCTGAAGAAGTAGTAGATATGGTATTTGACTTATTTGTTGAATTAAATGCTACAGATGAGCAATTGGAATTTCCTATATTGTATGGTATAGCAAGAGAAGGAATTATACAATATGAATTAGATCAGCCAAGCGACAATATTATTCCGTTGTTTGACACAATAATTAAGCATGTTTCACCATACCCGGACAAGGATAATGATGATTTGCAGCTTCAAGTGTCTTCTCTTGGATATGATGATTATATAGGAAGACTTGGAATAGGAAGAGTAACTGCCGGATCAATTCGTGAAGGACAGACTGTTTCTGTTGCAAAACATGACGGATCAATTGAAAAACAAAAAATATCTGCCATATTTGTATATGAAGGACTTAAAAGAACAAGCATAAAAGAAGCATTCAGCGGAGATATAGTTGTTGTATCAGGGATTCCAAATATTTCTATAGGCGATACTATATGCACTGAAAATAAAGTTGTACCAATGGATACTATTAAAATAGAAGAACCAACTTTGTCTATGAACTTCTTAATCAATACATCTCCATTTGTTGGTATGTCCGGAAAGTATGTTACTACAAGACATTTAAAAGCAAGACTTGAAAAAGAACTTGAAGTTAATGTTGGGTTGCGGGTTGAAACTTTAGAAGGTGCAATGGATGGATATAAAGTATCTGGAAGAGGAGAACTTCATTTGTCAATACTTCTTGAAAATATGAGAAGAGAAGGCTATGAAGTTGCTGTTTCAAGACCTGAAGTTATACTTCACAAAGAAGACGGCGTAGTTAAAGAGCCAGTTGAAAGAGTAATAATAAATGTTCCTGAAATGTATTCCGGTTCAGTAATATCAAAACTTAATTTAAGAAAGGGCATGATGAATTCCATGACTCCTGACGGAAATTATGTTAAGATTGAATACATGGTTCCAACAAGAGGACTTCTTGGATATCGTACAGAACTTATAAATGATACAAGAGGCGAAGGAACAATGGTAAGAAGTTTTGACCATTATGAGAAATATAGAGGAGAAATACCTCAAAGACAAAATGGTGTTTTAATATCAAGTGATCAAGGTGAAGCTATTGCTTATTCATTAAACAATCTTGAAAGCAGGGGAACTTTATTTATTAATCCTGGCGAAAAAGTATATGAAGGCATGATTATAGGGATGAATGCACGTGGGGAGGATATGACTGTAAATCCTTGCAAAGCAAAGAAACAATCAAATACCAGATCTTCATCAGCAGATGATGCTATAAAACTTGCACCTCCTAGAGTTATTACATTGGAAACAGGCTTAGAATTTATAAATGACGATGAGCTTGTTGAAGTAACACCTGACAACATAAGAGTAAGAAAAAGATATTTAACAGAAATGGAAAGAAAAAAGAACACAAACAAACTTAGAACAAACTAATTAGAAATTTATATTAATTAATAAAATATGAGATTCTTCACTGCAATCAGAATAACTTCGTCTTTCTGATAATCAATGAAGAACCTCATTTTATTTTTATAATGTTTTTATTTAGTCAATTGTTAAATCAACCGCTTATCTATTGTTATTTAGGGTAGTTTAAATTTTCTCCTTTTAAATTGCACAGCACTTCATTGTAAAATTTTGCAGCTTCATATTTTGCCATAGGCAAATTCATATCAAGATAATTTCCGCAGGACATTGCATCTGCACCAGGGACATATCCTTCATAATTCATAATGAATTCAAACATTTCTTTCATAATATCAACAACATCCTTAGACTCAAGGTCTCCTTTAAAAATAACATAAAAACCAGTTCGGCAGCCCATTGGTCCGAAATATAATGTTAAATTGTCATAAGACGAATGATTTCGAAGGAATGTTGCTCCTAAATGTTCAATGGCATGACTTTCAGCTGTATTGATTAC
>JBASLQ010000062.1:0-2603 GCA_049656425.1 Sedimentibacter sp. | reverse complement strand
TTTTCAGCTACAAAACCTAACATATTAACAGGATCTTTTGCTGAAGAATATGGAGGTGCATATGCAAGTTCCAGTTCTTTTAAATCATAAATGTTTCCGCCCAAACGAATGGTTGTTGCAATCGTGTCAATTCGCTTGTCTACTCCATCTTCGCCTACAATTTGAGCACCGAATATTTTTTTGCCGTCTGCTGAAAATACAAGCTTCAAAATCATTTCAGCTGATTCCGGATAATATCCCGCATGGGATTTTTGAGAAATAGTTGCGGTCAAATAATCTTTTCCTTCAACCATTCCCATTCTAAGCAATGTTTTTTCATTTGCTCCGGTAGAAGCAACTGTAAGGTCAAATACCTTTGCAACGGAAGTACCTTGAGTACCTTTATATTCTTCATTTGCACCGTAAATATTGTTGGCGCAAATTCTTCCTTGTTTGTTGGCAGGACCGGCAAGAGCAATCATTGCCTTTCCTTTGTTTATAAATTCTTCAACTTCAATAACATCTCCAAGAGCATAGATATTTGGATCAGATGTTTTTAAATATTTATCCACGACAATTCCACCGCGCTGATTCATCTCAAGTCCGGCTTCTTTAGCCAATTGGCCGTTTGGACGAACACCTATGGACAAAATAACCATGTCTGCTTGTAACGTTCTTCCGCTTGCCAATGTTATAGTAACCATTCCATTTTCACTTTTAAATTTAGAAACTCCGTCTCCCAATATAAGATTTATATTGTTTGCAACCATATTGTTTTGTACAAGCTGAGCCATTTCATAATCAACTGGAGCCATAACTTGATCCATTGCTTCTGCAACAGTAACATTCAAGCCTGCAAGGTGAAGATTTTCAGCAACTTCAAGACCAATGAAACCTCCGCCTATAACAACAGCATTTTTAGGTTTTCTTTCAGCAATAAAATTCTTTATTTGATCAGTGTCAGGAACAGTCCACAATGTGAAAATACCGGGAGAATTTATTCCTTCAATTGGTGGTTTTAAAGGAGATGATCCGGTGGAAATAACCAATGTGTCATAACTTTCCTTATAAACTTCCCCGGTTTTCGTTTTTTTAACTTGAACTTCTTTGTTTTCTTTATCTATTGAAATAATTTCTGAGTCTATGCGAACATCCACGTTGTATTTTTTTGACATAGCTTCTGGAGTTTGCAAAATCAATGATGATCTTTCTTTTATTACATTACCTATGTGGTATGGAAGACCACAGTTTGCATATGAAATGTATGAACCTCTTTCAAACATTATTATATCTGAAGTTTCATCAAGTCTTCTAAGTCTTGCTGCTGAGCTGGCACCACCAGCTACACCGCCTATAATTAATATCTTTTTACTCATTATTTCCTCCTATTTTTTTATTGCAGAATTTGTTCTACAATATGTTTTACTTCTTCATTTTTAATTTTATAAATAATTTCCGTTCCATTCCTGTCCGAAGAAACAATTCCGGCAGATTTAAGCTTTGCTAAATGCTGTGATACAGTAGGCTGCGGAACGTCAATACAGCATTGAATGTCCGTCACATTGCTCGCTTCTTCTTTAATGAGCATTGCTAAAATGCAAAGCCTTACAGGATGAGCTATTGTTTTAAACATTTCTGCCTTTTCCGAAAGTAGCTTTTTTGTTTTTACTTTATCACTAAAATCTATCATAGTCACCTCTATATATTAGCATATTAGTATATTAGCATATTTGAATATAATGTCAAGAATTATTTTGTAAAATTTTAAACAATATATAATCAAATGTGGAATTAATTTATATTATATGCTAAAATTAATTAAATAACTAAGAAACAAAAATTAGAATGGAGCTGATACAATGAAAGAAATTTATTTAGCAGGTGGATGTTTTTGGGGACTCCAGGCATATTTTGACTTGCGAAAAGGAATAAAACAAACAACTGTGGGATATGCAAACGGAAATACAGAAAACCCAACATATGAACAAGTGTGCACAAATAAAACAGGATATGCGGAAACTGTGCACATAAAATATGATGAAAATGAAATTACCTTGAGTAAAATACTGGAGTATTTTTGGAAAGTTATTGATCCTACATTAATGAACAGGCAAGGCGGAGATGTTGGCACTCAATACAGAACAGGTATTTATTTTGTAAATGAAGAAGATTTAACACAGATTAAAGAATCTTTGGGTATGGAAGCTGAAAAATACAACAAACAAATTGTGACAGAGGTAGAAAAAATTAAAAATTTTTATGCTGCAGAAGAATATCATCAAAAATATTTAGAAAAAAATCCAAACGGATATTGCCATATAGATTTAAATTCGTAAGAGGCAAAGTATGTATACAATGGATGAATTGAAAAATTTTTGCAGCAAGTGCAAAAAATGCAGATTAGGAGAAACTCGCACAAATATTGTATTTGGTGAAGGAAATGAACATGCAGATATTATGTTTGTTGGAGAAGGACCGGGTTATTACGAGGATGTGCAGGGAAGACCTTTTGTAGGAAAAGCAGGGCAACTTCTGGATAAAATGATAGAAGCTATTCATTTTCAAAGAAGCGATGTATATATTGCCAATATTGTTAAATGCAGACCTCCTGAAAACAGAAATCC
>JBASLQ010000061.1:0-1851 GCA_049656425.1 Sedimentibacter sp. | reverse complement strand
CCGGATAGAAATCCTATCATTAATGCAGCAATCGGTCCTAAATAATATGAATCCGCCGTAATAGCAACCAATCCACCGAGCACACCATTGAATATCGATATTAAGTAGCCTCCATTTCTTGAGAGTAGCATATTCATCATCAAGGCTCCTAACATTCCGGAAGCTGCAGCTAAATTAGTATTTAATAATATAAGACCCACTTTATCGTTAAAAGCGAGAATGCTACCACCATTAAAGCCAAACCACGCAAACCATAAGATAAAGACACCTAAAACAGCAAATGGAATATTCGATTTGCCATTTTTTGTTTTTATTCTTTTCCCAACAACAATTGAACCAGCCAAAGAAATAAATCCCGCAGTTGTGTGAACAACTGTTGCCCCCGCAAAGTCAATAAATCCCAAGTTGGAAAGCCAAGTATTTTGATTCAAAAACAAGCCACCCCAAACCCAATGTCCATAAACGGGAAAAATAATCACTGTACTCACAAAAGCAGCAATCTGCAAAGGTAATAGCTTAGTCCTTTCTGACATAGACCCTGCAAATATTGTGACCGCTGTCGCCGCAAACATCAATTGAAAAAATACAAAAGCATATCCCAAGGGTGAAGCTTCTGAAATACCTCTAAAAAACCAGAAACTATTACCTATAAGTCCATGAAAAGTTTTTCCAAACATCAATGGAAACCCAAGAAGGCAAAAGCCAACAGTTGTTATCATAAAGGTTAATAAATTTTCCATTGCAACAAAAATCACATTTTTGCTTTGAACAAATCCTACTTCATAACATATAAACCCAGCCTGCATAAAGAAAACAAAACAGCCACATATAATAATCCATATCGTATTTATGTTTTGCAAATATTTCATCCTCCTTTTTACTTATTATACTATTCGCTGTATTATTGTCAATCAAAAATGATTTCAATTACGTTTTGAAAATATATATTTAAATAATTTGAAACAGATGCTGCAAAGGATATGCAATCAATATCTTCAATGTTAAAAAGGTAAACAAAGTCACAAACACCATAGAATTAATATCAGGTGCCGAAATACCTCTTACGAGAAAGAATTTTCAGCAGTTTCTCAAAGCATATATCCTTTCAATGGAAGGGTTCAGTATGTAAAATAACTGATGATTTATCTGTATCATTTCGAAAAGACAAGCATATATTAGTTAAGACCGGCAAGCTTTCAGTTTAAAATCGTGCATATTTATTCAACTCTCGAACATCTTAAATTCAATGAAAGGTCATTTTTTGCACGTGTGGAACAAAAATAAAAATTTTCAAATGAGGTGTTAAGATTTTTCATTGAAAATCAGGGTTTGTCTACTAATATCCTATTATGTAAATTTTATACTTTTTTTGTATGAATATAAGTTATTTTAATAAGTATTTTATTTTCTGATAATCCGATAGGAATAAGATAAGTGTATTATACCATATTTTTCAAAAGGATAGATTCCATGCGGTCAAAACCACATGGAATCACTTCAATATCTGTGCAAAACTTAGACCCTTATCTCGCAATTCATCTTCTTCCATCCGATGAAGCACACCATCTAAATGATTAAATACATAGAGATAAGATGAATCGGAGACAAAGCGATTATCCTTTTCTAAATCGTCAATGCTAGTTTTGCTGCTTCCTCTACCGCATCAATAATCCTGCGGGTCTTAACGGCATCGCCTATCACATGAAGTGATTTCACTTTGTTCTTTAGCTCGGCTTCCAATGAGTTGCTTGCTTTTGAGCCAACTGCCAATATTACCATATCAAAGCCAGACAGTATAACTTCACCTGAAGCATTTGAGCATACCGCTCCATCCTTTGTAAACTTTCCAAC
>JBASLQ010000060.1:0-3476 GCA_049656425.1 Sedimentibacter sp. | reverse complement strand
TCAATGCAGAAGTATACGTATTAACAAAAGAAGAAGGCGGGAGACATACACCTTTCTTTAACGGATACAGACCACAGTTCTATTTCAGAACAACTGACATCACAGGACAAATCGACCTTGAAGAAGGCGTAGAAATGTGTATGCCAGGAGATAATTCAAGATTTATAGTAGAATTAATCCATCCAATAGCAATAGAAGAAGGATTAAGATTTGCAATCAGAGAAGGCGGAAGAACTGTTGGATCTGGAGTTGTTACTAGCATAATAAAATAAAGAAGCCCTAACCCTATTTTTTTAAAGGAATGGGGACACACCTCTAACTTTGGGATAGCCTTTGAGGGTAGAGGAATGTCCCCTAACATGATTCTCTGAAAAATAGCGGTAGGTCTTTCGCAACGAATTCCAAAAATATGCGACCAAAGGGAGCAAATATTTTTGTGAATGAGACTGCAATTTCAATTTAGTGACTTGCTTATCCTGAGCGATAGCTAAGGGTTTTGTTGAATGAACGAATCTTAACTATGTCCTTGGAATGATATGAAACTGAATTGATTAAAAAATAGCTTTCTTGCGAAAGCTATTTTTTATGGTATGTCCTAACAATTAATAATCTAAATAAGAATTATTAAATTTTAAAAATTATGAAAATGATGATAAATCAAGTAAAAATCCATCGAATATGTCGATGCAAACATAAATTTTATTAACGAAACGCAATAACTATTAAATATATGAAACAATTTAAAAAAAGTAAAAAAAACACTTGATTTATGATAATTTATGGTTTATTATTATAAAGCTTGCCACATGCGATGACGCAAAAGGTTGCTGGAATACAGCGTTATTTCAGGGAATTTTTGCAGAGTATGTCCTGTTATAAAACAGGGCGACCGGTATTGCTTTTTTAAAAAAATATGAAACACCCGGAAGGGTGTATCGAGCAGTTCCGAGTTGTATGGATGACATACGAAGAAGGAGGTAAAAAAATGGCAAACACACAGAAAATAAGAATTAGGTTAAAAGCTTATGATCATCAATTAATTGATCAATCTGCACAAAAAATCGTGGAAACAGCTAAAAGTACTGGTGCAACAGTAGCGGGTCCAATTCCTCTACCAACAGAAAAACAAATCATTACAATACTTAGAGCAGTTCATAAGTACAAAGATTCCAGAGAGCAGTTTGAACAAAGAACTCATAAAAGATTGATTGACATAACAAACCCTACTCCAAAGACTGTTGATTCATTAATGAAATTGAATCTGCCAGCAGGTGTAGACATTGAAATCAAATTATAACGAGGAATAACTCGTTGAAACGGTGTGATGAAATTGCATGGCAATTTCTTCGATGTTTTAAAAGCAAGTAGAGAAAAATATAATATACACTCTGCTTAGAATGATTGCTTATGCAATCCGCTGTAAGAAAATAGGAGGTGTAAAAATGAAAGCAATTCTTGGTAAAAAAGTCGGAATGACTCAAGTGTTCACTGAACTAGGAGATGTTGTTCCAGTTACTGTTGTAGAATCTAGCGGTATGGTTGTGGTTATGAAGAAAACTGTTGAAAAAGATGGTTATGATTCAATTCAAGTTGGTTTTGGAGACGTTAAAGTTAAAAATGTTACTAAACCAATCAAAGGCCATTTTGAAAAATCAAAAGTAGAACCTAGAATGTTCTTGAGAGAATTCAGAGTAGATAACGTTGATGACTACGAAATTGGTCAAAAAATCGGCGTTGATATTTTCAAAGTTGGAGAAAAAGTTGACGTAACAGGAATTTCCAAAGGTAAGGGATTCCAAGGAGCTATTAAGAGATGGGGACATTCCAGAGGCGATATGACTCATGGTTCTAAACATCACAGGTTAAGAGGTTCTTTAGGAGCATCTACTGGCGTGGCTAAAGTTGTAAAAGGAACTAAAATGCATGGACATATGGGACATGACAAAATAACAGTATTAAACCTAGAAGTAGTAAAAGTTGATGTTGATAAGAATGCATTGCTTTTAAAAGGTGCAATACCTGGACCTAAAAAAGGTTTAGTAAAAATTAGAGAAGCAGTTAGATACAATAAATCTAAGTAATAATTGCAGAGAAAGGAGGATTAAAGATGCCAAAAGTAGCTCTTTATGATATAACAGGCAACCAAATAGGTGATGTTGAGTTAAATGATGACATATTTGGTGTAGAAGTAAACACTCATGTAATGTATGAAGCTGTAAAAAATTATTTAGCTAATCAAAGACAAGGCACTCAGTCAGCTAAAACAAGAGCTGAAGTGAGAGGCGGCGGAAGAAAACCTTGGAGACAAAAAGGAACAGGTCGTGCAAGACAAGGAAGTATCAGATCACCGCAATGGAAAGGCGGCGGAATTGTATTTGCTCCAAAACCAAGGGATTACAGCTACAAGATTCCTAAGAAAGTTAAAAGATTGGCTCTTAAATCAGCATTAACTTCTAAAGTTCAAGATCAAGAAATAATTGTTGTTGATAGATTAGTGCTGGAACAACCAAAAACAAAAGAAATGATTAAGGTTTTAAGCAATCTTAAAGCTGGCAAAAAGACATTAATACTTATACCTGAAAGAGATGAGGCTGTAATAAGAGCAGCAGCAAATATTCCAGGAGTAAAAACAGCATATGTTAATACAATTAATGTTTATGACATATTAAACTGTGATTCTTTCTTAATTACTAAGGATGCAGTTAATAAAGTGGAGGAGGTGTACGCATAATGCGCGATCCACACGATATTTTAATAAAACCAATAGTTACAGAAGCAAGTATGGATGCTATGGCAGACAAAAAATACACTTTTGTAGTTGATAAGAAGTCTAATAAAACAGAAATCAAAAATGCAGTGGAATTGATTTTCGGAGTTAAAGTAGATAGTGTTAACACAATGAACATGCTTGGTAAGAAAAAAAGACAAGGCGTGCACGTTGGCAAAAAAGCTGACTGGAAAAAAGCTATAATTACTTTAACAAAAGAAAGCAAAACAATAGAATTCTTTGACGGAATCTAACAATAATTACAGTTATAAATTGAAAAAAGGAGGAAAAACTCATGGGAATTAGAAAATACAGACCAACCTCTCCAGCGTTGAGACAAATGACTGTTTCAACTTTTGAAGAAATTACAACTAATGAACCAGAGAAATCTCTATTAGCTCCATTAACTAGCCAAGCAGGAAGAAATGCTTATGGCAGAATTACCGTTCGTCATAGAGGCGGTGGAGAAAAGAGAAAATATAGAATCATTGATTTTAAAAGAAATAAAGATGGAGTTCCTGGAAAAGTTGCGACAATCGAATATGATCCAAACAGAAGCGCTAATATAGCACTGATTAATTACCTTGACGGAGAAAAAAGTTATATTATAGCTCCTTATAAGTTAGAAGTTGGTGACTTGATAGTTTCAGGCGCTGAAGCAGATATCAAAATTGGAAATGCACTTCCAGTAAGAAACATTCCTGTAGGT
>JBASLQ010000059.1:0-10659 GCA_049656425.1 Sedimentibacter sp. | reverse complement strand
GGAAGGCCTAGTACGTATGCCCCTATTATAACCACAATTACCAGCAGAGAGTATGTTGTGAAAGAAAAAGGAAATATTTTCCCAACGGATATGGGTTTTCTTGTTACAGAAATGATGGAGAAATATTTTGCCAACATAGTTAATGAAAAGTTTACTGCTGAAATGGAAAATAATCTGGATGAAGTAGCTTCTGGGAAAACAGAATGGCATGAAGTAATAAGCAATTTTTACAAGGAATTCAGAACTGAATTAGACGTTGCTGAAAAGGAAATGGAAGAAATTGAAATAAAGGATGAAGTAAGTGATGTGCAATGTGAAAATTGCGGAGCATTTATGGTTATTAAAAAAGGAAGATACGGTAAATTCCTGGCATGTCCAAATTATCCTGAATGTAAGAATACTAAACCTTTAAATGGCAAGGATGCTGTGGAAGAAACAAATGAAGTATGTGAAAACTGCGGTTCTAAAATGCTTAAAAGAAAGGGAAGATATGGAGAGTTTTTAGCGTGCTCAAACTATCCAACTTGCAAAAATACAAAACCAATAATAAAAACTATTGATGTAAATTGTCCTCAGTGCGGAGGTAAAATAGCTGTTAAGTTTTCAAAAGCAGGGCGCAGATTTTTTGGATGCGCTAATTATCCTGACTGTAAATTTGTTTCATGGCTTGAACCAACTAACGAAAAATGTTCAAAATGCGGTGAAATGATGGTTTTGAAGGATAATAAGCCCACATGCATTAATAAAAACTGTATTAATGTGGAATAATGATAAAAATATGCAATAAATTTGCAATTATGTGTTGCCAAATAAAAATTGCCATGATATACTGAAACATAATTACGCACAGAATTTGATTGCGCAAGAGTTGTGCCGAAAGGTCTTTTGCGTGAAATGACAATTTTGGAGGTAAAACAAAAGGAGGAAACAAATATGGCTATAATTAGCATGAAAAAATTATTGGAAGCAGGAGTTCACTTTGGTCATCAGACTAGAAGGTGGAATCCTAAAATGGCTGAGTACATTTTCACAGAAAGAAACGGAATCTATATTATTGACTTGCAGAAAACAAGTGATAAAGTAGACGAAGCTTACAAATTCATTAAAGAAGTTGTAGCAAGTGGAGAAGAAGTATTGTTCGTTGGAACAAAAAAACAAGCTCAAGAATCTACAAAAACTGAAGCTGCAAGATGCGGAATGCACTTTGTAAGCCAAAGATGGCTTGGTGGTATGCTTACAAATTACCAAACAATCAGAAAAAGAATTGACAGATTAAATGAATTAAAGAAAATGGAAGAGGATGGAACATTTGAACTTTTAACAAAAAAAGAAGTTATAAAATTAAAAGGCGAAGCTGAAAGACTTGAAAAATTCTTAGGCGGAATCAAAAACATGGAAAAACTTCCTGGAGCATTGTTTATTGTTGATCCTAGAAAAGAAAGAATAGCTGTTCAAGAAGCTAAAATATTAGGAATTCCAGTTGTTGCTATCGTTGATACAAACTGTGATCCTGATGAAATAGATTATGTAATTCCTGGTAATGACGATGCTATAAGAGCAGTAAAACTTTTAACAGCTACAGTAGCTGATGCTATTCTTGAAGGAAGACAAGGCGTTCAGATGGAAGAAGAAGTAGTAGCAGACGAAGTTTCAAATGAAGAATTAGAAAAAGTTGACGAAGAAATAGTAGAATAGTAGAATAGTCAAATTTAGAATTATTATAGTAAGAGCAGAAAATAAAAAAATAAAATATAAAAGACAAAGTAAGGGGTTAGGAATTTTTTCCTTACACCTTGCTTTTTTAAATTTTGGAGGTATTTAAATGGAAATTACAGCTACAATGGTAAAAGAATTAAGAGATAAAACAAATGCAGGTATGATGGACTGCAAAAAAGCATTAAAAGAAACAGATGGAGATATGGAAAAAGCAATAGACTTTTTGAGAGAAAAAGGTCTTTCACAAGCAGCTAAAAAATCAGATAGAATTGCTGCTGAAGGTCTTACTACAGCTATGATTTCTGAAGATGGAAAAACAGGTGTTGTAGTAGAAGTAAACTCTGAAACAGATTTTGTTGCTAAAAACGTTGAATTCCAAGGCTTTGTAGCAGATGTTGCTAAAACTGTTGTTGAAAAAAATCCAGCTGATTTAGAAGCTTTAAAAGTTGCTGAATTAAACGGAAAAACTGTTCAAGAAGTATTGACAGATAAAATTGCTAAAATAGGCGAAAACATGTCAATAAGAAGATTTGCTACAGAAAAAGTAAACAATGGTGCAGTTGTTGCATATGTTCATGGCGGCGGAAAAATATCAGTTATTGTAGCTCTTGAATCTGAAGGAAATAAAGAAGAACTTGAAGTTCTTGGAAAAGATCTTGCAATGCAAGTTGCAGCTATGAATCCTAAATACTTATCTACAGATGATGTCGATGCAGATTTTATTGCTCATGAAAAAGAAGTTCTTATTGCACAAGCAATAAATGAAGGAAAACCGCAAAATATAGTGGAAAAAATGGTTGAAGGAAGACTTCAAAAAGAACTTAAAGAAGTTTGTTTGTTAGAACAAGCATTTGTTAAAGATGGTGATTTAACAGTTAAAAAAGTAATTGCAAACACAGCTGCAAAAATTGGCAAAAATATTAAACTTGTCGGCATGAAAAGATTTGAAGTTGGCGAAGGCATTGAAAAGAAATCAGAAAATTTTGCTGATGAAGTAGCAAAACAAATGGGTCTATAATCCTGAGAGAAATTCATGATAAAATGGAGAACTTATTTAAGTTCTCCATTAATAAAAATATAGTCATCAGGAGGATAAAATGGATTGTAAATATAAAAGAATAATACTAAAAGTCAGCGGAGAAGCATTGTCAGGCAATGCTGGTCATGGCATAAATCCAGAAATAGTAAATGAAATTTCAAATGTTATAAAAAATGTTATTGGCATGGGAGTTGAAGTTGCTATTGTTGTTGGCGGAGGAAATTTCTGGCGAGGTGCAAGCGCAACTGATATGGACAGAACAACCTCTGATTATATGGGAATGCTTGGAACAATAATAAACGGCTTGGCACTGCAGGATGCTTTAGAAAAAATAGGTGTGGAAACAAGGGTTCAAACTGCAATAGAAATGAGACAAATTGCTGAACCATATATTCGTAGAAGAGCAGTAAGACATTTGGAAAAGGGAAGAGTTGTTATTTTCTCAGGCGGCTCCGGAAATCCATATTTTTCAACTGATACAACAGCAGCTCTTAGGGCAGCTGAAATAAATGCAGATATAATACTTTTAGCTAAAAATGGCGTAGATGGTGTTTACAGTGATGATCCAAATAAAAATCCGGATTCAGTAAAATATGATGAACTCAATTACATAGATGTTCTTAATAAAGGCCTTAAAATTATGGACTCAACAGCAACATCTTTATGTATGGATAATAAAATTCCTATATTGGTATTCGGCATTGAACATCCTGAAAATATCGAAAAAATAGTAATGGGAGAAAATATAGGAACAATAATCAAGGAGGCATGATATGTATAAAGAAATAGTTGCAAAATCAGAAGAAACAATGAGAAAATCAATAGGTTTTCTTAGGGAAGACCTTGCTGCTATAAGAGCAGGCAAAGCGAATCCTAAGCTTGTTGACAAAATTCAAGTTAGTTATTATGGTGCTATGACGCCTCTAAATCAAATTGCGAATATATCTGTACCGGAACCAAGAGTAATTGTGATACAACCTTGGGATTCAAGCACATTAAAGGAAATAGAAAAAGCTATTATGACCTCTGAATTAGGTATTAACCCATCTAATGACGGAAAGCTCATAAGACTTGTTATTCCTGTGCTTACTGAAGAGAGAAGGAAAGAACTTCTGAAGGTTGTCAAAAAAGAAACTGAAAATGCTAAAATTGCAATACGAAATATTAGAAGAGATGCGAACGAAGATTTGAAAAAGCTTGAAAAATCAAGCGAATTGACAAAAGATGATTATAAAAAATCAGAAGAGGATATGCAAAAACTTACTGACAAATACATAAAATATGTAGAAGACATCTATAGAGATAAGGAAAAAGAGATATTAGAGGTATAGTAATGTATAATTTAATTGGTTATCCATTAAGTAATGCTCTGAAAGTTATAGAAGAAAGCAGTAATAAAATAATTAACATAAAAAAGATAATTGGCTCAAACAAGAGATTTAATGACTTGCATAAGCCATATGTAATAAGGGAATATAGCAATGACAATTATGTAACGTTGTATGTTTCATACTATTAGTAAGATACAGGCTTGTGAATTTTCATAAGCCTGTTTAGTGTATATTTGGAAATTGTGAGGATTAATATGAACTTAGAGGAACAGGTGCGAACTGGTGTTATTCCTGCACATCTTGCAGTTATAATGGATGGAAACAGAAGATGGGCAAAACAAAAAAATTTGCCAACAAAATTTGGGCACAGAGAAGGAGCCATGAGAGTAACTGATATGGTGAGAAACTCTGTAGATTTAGGTATAAAATATTTATCAATTTTTGCTTTTTCAACTGAAAATTGGGCAAGAGATAAAAAAGAAGTTGATTATTTAATGAATTTATTAGTTGAGTTTGTTGTTAAGGAACTGGATTACTTACATAAAAATGATGTTAAAATAACATTAATGGGCAATATAGAAGATTTGCCCGAAAAAACAAAACAAGAAGTAAAACGGTCTATTGAACTTACTAAAAATAACAAAGCACTTCATTTGAACATAGCATTAAGCTACGGATCAAGAAATGAAATAGTTAAAGCTATAAAGAATATTATTAATGATTATGAAAACAAAGAAATTAATATAGATGAAATAAATGAGGAAAGTTTTAAAAAATATTTATTTACCCATGATATGCCAGATCCGGATTTGTTAATACGAACAAGCGGAGAAATGCGTTTAAGCAATTTCCTTTTATACCAGCTTGCATATACGGAATTTTATTTTACTGAAGTAATGTGGCCTGATTTTAAACGAGAAGAATTATTGAAAGCTATACAAAGTTATCAAAACAGAAAGAGGAGATTCGGTAATTAGGGCGGTGTTGTTATGAGACAAAGAGTGTTAACTGGAGTTGCAGGAGGAGCTTTTATTGCTGCTGTTACATATTTTGGAGGCACCATATATGATTTTGTATATTTTGGGATTACCTGCATAGCAATTTATGAGCTTTCAAAAGTATTATTTAATGATGGTTTTGATTATGGTGCTATTGTTAATTACATGTTTGCAATTGCTTTATTTGTAGAAAAAGCGACTAAATATCAGCATTTTTTTGATTTATTTTTATTTTTATACGTATCCATAAATTTTTTGATATTTGTATTTAATAAAAAAACTGATATAAAGAAAGCTTCTGAAATAATTTTCATTGGAACATATGCTGTTTTTTTTATGTATCATATGATGCTTATGAATAGCTCTCCATATGTATGGCTGGTGTACATTATAGCATTTGGCTCAGATACTTTTGCTTACTTTACAGGAAAGCTCTTGGGCAGACACAAATTGTATCCTGAAGTGAGTCCAAATAAGACTATTGAAGGAGCAATCGGCGGAATAATTGGCAGTACGATTTTATCTTTGATATTTTTTAATTATTTAAGCATAAATAAATATATTTACATTATAATATTTAGTGTCAGTGCATCTGTATTTTCAATGGCAGGTGATTTGACCGCATCAAAAATTAAGAGAGAATACGGAATAAAGGATTTTGGTTATTTATTGCCAGGGCATGGAGGAATATTAGACAGATTTGACAGTGTACTTTTTGTAGCTCCTGTTGTTTTTTACTTTATTCAGCATTTCTTATAATACGGAGGGAATATATTGTTGACAATAATAGCATCTATACTCGTTTTTTCAGCTATTGTACTTGTACATGAGTATGGTCATTACAAAGCTGCAAAAAGTGTAGGTATTAAGGTATACGAATTTGCCATAGGAATGGGTCCTACCTTATTTAAAAAAGAAAAAGGTGGAACTACTTACTCTATCAGGGCAATACCAATCGGCGGTTTTGTGCAAATGGAAGGTGAAGAAGAAGATGTAAAAACACCAACCAGTTTTGCTACAAAGACTGTTTGGCAAAGATTTAAAGTAATAGCTGCAGGTCCTTTTATGAACTTTGTTTTAGCACTTGCTTTATTTATTATCATAGCTTTTTCTTTTGGAGTTTATGGCAACACAGTTGATTATGTGGATGAAAATTCTAATGAGTATGCTGCAGGCTTAAGAACCGGAGATGAAATAATTTCCATTAATGATCAAAAAGCATACATTTGGGAAGATATTTATTATGAAATAACAGATCAGGACAATTCATTTTATACTGTTACATATAAAAGAGATGGTCAAGTAAAAGAAGCAAAAATTAATAACAATTACAGAAAACTTGTAGGAGTAACTTCAAATTTAGTTGATGGAAAAACGACTACAACTGTTTCGCCGTCAGATATGTCTTCTCCTGCATATACAGCAGGAATAAAAGATGGAGACAAAATTGTAAAAATTAATGATGTGCCTATAAGCACTTGGGAAGAAGTAACTTCTGAAATAGAACATTCAGCAGAGAATGATGATATAAAAGTTACAGTTAACAGGGGAGGACAGATTCTTGATTTCAATATTGTTCCTCAAACTCAAATTATAGTTAAATTTGACACTAAGCTTGAAAAATCATTTGTTTCAGCAATAGCTTCATCAGCTTACAAAACTGTATATTACATTGAGCTTATGTTTAAAACAATTAGTCAGTTAGTTACAGGAAAACTTGGAAGCGACGCATTAGGCGGTCCAATAATGGTTATATCTATGGTTGGAGAAGCTGCAGAAAGCGGAATTCTCTCACTTTTAAACTTGGCTGCTTTTATAAGCATTAACTTGGGATTTATGAATTTATTGCCAATACCTGCTCTAGATGGCAGCAAACTTGTGTTTTTATTAATTGAAAGCGTAAGAGGCAAGTCTATTCCAGTAGAAAAAGAAGGCTACATACATTTTGTTGGATTTGTAGTGTTAATAGGCTTTATGTTATTTATAACGTATAAAGATATTTTAAGATTGTTAAGATTGTAAACAATAGATGAGCAATGGATTAGCGATAGAATAGCAATAGACGAGCAATTGGAAAAGAAAAGTGCACGACACTTAATCAATTGCTTATCAATTGCTCTCCTGTTGTTCATGGGAGGGTTTATGGATACAATAATAAGAAGACAAAGCAAAAAAATCATGTGTGGAGATATTCAAATTGGCGGAGGAGCACAAATTCCTGTTCAGTCAATGACAAATACATTTACAAAGGATGTTAAGTCTACTGTAAATCAAATATTAGGGTTAGAAGAAGCAGGATGTGAAATAATAAGGGTTGCTGTTGCAGACAATGAAGATGCAGAAGCAATAAAGGAAATAAAAAAACAAATTCATATACCTATAGTTGCAGATATTCATTTTGACTACAGACTTGCATTAAAAAGTATAGAAAACGGTATAGACAAGCTGAGAATAAATCCAGGCAACATTGGAAGCATAGATAGAGTTCAAAAAATAGTAGAAATGGCAAAATCTCGAAATATTCCTATAAGAATAGGTGTTAATACAGGAAGTATACATAAAGAAATATTAAAAAAATATAATGGGGTACCAACTTCAGAAGGAATGGTTGAATCTGCTCTGGAGCATGTAAAAATATTAGAAGACTTGGATTATGACAAAATTGTTATTTCCATGAAGGGCACTGATATTAAAATGACAATAGATGCATACAGAAGCATGGCAAAAAAAGTTGATTATCCTCTTCATTTAGGAATTACTCATGCAGGAACTCTTTTTGAAGGAAGCATTCGTTCAGCAATTGGAGTTGGAAGTCTCTTGGCAGATGGCATAGGAGATACATTAAGAATATCACTTACTGATGATCCAAGAGAAGAAGTAAAAACAGCAAGAGAAATTTTGAAAAGTCTTGGACTTAGAAATTTTGGAATAAACTATATTACTTGTCCAACGTGCGGAAGAACTAAAATCCAGCTTATTGACCTGGTAAAACGAGTTCAGGAAGGTTTAAAGGATGTTAACAAGCCAATTACTGTTGCAATTATGGGTTGTGCTGTAAACGGTCCTGGGGAAGCAAGACAATCTGATATTGGCATTGCCGGGGGAATCGGGGAAGCTCTTTTATTTAAAAAAGGAATAATAATTAGAAAAATCAAAGAAGAAAACATTGTTGAGACTCTTTTGGAAGAAATTTTAAAAATGTAGAAATGTTGACAATTAGGAAAAACGTAGTATAATTTAAAATGTATTCCAAATAATATATTGAAAAGGGAAAGTTGAATTTAACATGGAATTCAGCTTTTTTTATTAATATGTTAACCGAATATTAATAGATGCGTTTATTAAGTTTAATCAATATAAATCATAAGGAGGATTTAAAATGTCAGAAATAGGAACATTAAAAGTTGAAAGAAGAATAAATGCAAACGGCAGTGCAAGCAAAAACCTGCGTAAAACAGGTTATTTGCCAGGAAGTGTTTCTTGTAGAGGAAAGGATTCAATATCAATTACAGTAAAAGCTGATGATTTAAAGAAGGCTTTAGCTTCTTACGGCAGAAATGGACTATTTAAACTTTCTTTAGATGACGGCGCAATAACTGCTATGGTAAAGGAAATCCAATTATCACCAATAAAGGGTGATATGCAGCATGTTGATTTGCAGCAAGTATTTATGAATGAAGAAATAAGAGCAGAGTTGTCTATTAGACTAAAAGGATTAGAAGCTCTTGAATTTAAGAAACTTGTGGCACTTAGACAGCTTGATGAAATACCTGTAAAAGGTCTGCCTCAAAATATTCCTGATGAAATTGTTATTGATGTTTCAAATGTTAATGGAGTTAAGAATATTACTATTTCAGATATAAAATTCCCTAATGGCATTGTTCCGGAAAGCAACCCAGAACAAACTGTTATTTCTATAGTAGAATTAAGAATGGCTGAAGAGAATTTAGATGAAACTGCAGATGATAAAAGTATTTAATTATATATTAAAGAGAATATAGAGGATACCCAGGGTAGACTCTATTTTTTTATTGAAGTTCTTCTATGTGAATTAACCCTTCAAATAAACTTAGCATTTGAAGGGTTTCCACATGATTTATTCGTTTATGAGCTTCTAATTGAATTATTGCAATTACTGCAGTTTCTTTGAAAGAAGGGTCCTTTGTAATTTCAATATCTCGAACTTTGTAATTTGATTTATGGCAATAAACAATAAATTTATCAAAACATTCAATAGATGAAAAAGAAGCATAGACTGTAATTGTCCTGTTAGTGGATGTAAGAAAGTTATCCAGTTTCTTGAACAATGTAATAATCAGGAATACTACTATTGATCCAATGATTGCGCCATCATAAAAGCCAATGCCTATGGCTAATCCAAGACAGGCAGAAGCCCATAAACCAGCTGCTGTAGTGAGACCCTTTACCTGACTTCTGCTAGTAACTATAATTGTTCCCGCACCAAGAAAACCAATTCCGCTTATTACCTGAGCCCCAAGCCTGGCAGGATCGCTTCCTGGAAAATTTATATAAATATACTGGTTAGTCATCATGACTAATGCAGAACTCAAACATACAATCATATATGTTCGAAACCCGGCAGGTCTGTTTTTCCTGCTTCTTTCTAATCCGATTATGCCTCCAAATATCAAAGACAGCATTACTCTGAATGTTATAGAAATAATATTTAAATCATGTAATGTTTCGATATTACACACTCCTTTTATAAAAAATATAATATACTGTATTATTATTAAATATTTTTCTATATTATATCAAAACATTATAAAATAGTGTAAATATTAATCATTTTTAATAACGTCAGGCAGCCAAGCTTGATTATCAGAAATTTTTAATTCCAAAATTCTTCCTTGATCTTTTTTATATTTAGTCTGGTGATATTTGAACAATATCTTATTTTCATTTATACTGCCTATTATTTCAATTTTTCCAGTTGGGTGGCTCAGGGCATATTTGAAGCTTTTGCTTATGCCACTTAATTGAGACCTTGCTTCATCAACTATTTTACATGCCCTTTTAAATGGCACCTGAAACTGGCTTTTTACTCCAGATACAGGTCTGCACTGAAATAGATAATAGGGAGTTACTCCAATTGCTGTAAGACTTCGCATTAAACTTGCCAAAGTATCAGAATTATCATTTACGCCTTTTAATAACACAGTTTGATTTCTTACAACTATACCAATGTTTCGCAGTGCTTCAATTGCTTTTTTAGACTCTTTAGTAATTTCATTTGGGTGATTAAAATGTGTTACAACGTATATTTGTTTTTTTTTGTTGTAACTTTCGAGTATTTCAAGGAGTTCATTGTCATCATATATTCTTGATGGGAGTACTACCGGGGTTCTGGTTCCAAAGCGAATAAAAAGCAAGTGGTCAATTTTAACAAGTTCTTCCAGATATTGTTTTATTTTTTTATTGCTGTTCATGAAGGAATCACCGCCTGATATTAAAACATTAGTCATTTCTTCATGCTCTTTTATATAATTTATTATTTCATCAAATTGTTGATTTATTTCATCATCGCTTAATCCCACAAGACGCTTCCTGAAAC
>JBASLQ010000058.1:0-3108 GCA_049656425.1 Sedimentibacter sp. | reverse complement strand
TCAATGCAGAAGTATACGTATTAACAAAAGAAGAAGGCGGGAGACATACACCTTTCTTTAACGGATACAGACCACAGTTCTATTTCAGAACAACTGACATCACAGGACAAATCGACCTTGAAGAAGGTGTAGAAATGTGTATGCCAGGAGATAATTCAAGATTTATAGTAGAATTAATCCATCCAATAGCGATAGAAGAAGGATTAAGATTTGCAATCAGAGAAGGCGGAAGAACTGTTGGATCTGGAGTTGTTACTAGCATAATAAAATAAATTAAAAAAACTATTGACAAATTAAATATTATCATTTATTATAATAAAAATGGCAAAGGCGCTGTAGGTTAAAACCTACAGCGCCTTTATTTTTTAAAATTTTGCACAAGGGCGTGTATTATACTAAGTTAAAGTAAATACGCGCCCTATTTTATTTATTTAATTTTTATATTAAAATTAGGAGGGAAAAATTATGTATTCAGCAGTAGACACTATTTGGGTGTTATTAGGGGCAGCACTAGTATTTTTTATGCAAGCGGGTTTTGCAATGGTAGAAACAGGCTTTACGAGAGCCAAAAATGCAGGTAACATTATTATGAAGAACACATTGGATTTTACAATTGGTACAGTGGCATTTTGGACTTTGGGTTTTGGATTGATGTTTGGAGCATCAAATTTTGGTTTTATTGGCACACCAGACTTTTTTGTAAGAGGTGATTATTCATCAACCATACCAACAATGGCATTTCTGATATTTCAAACAGTATTTAGTGCCACATCGGCAACAATAGTATCAGGAGCGATGGCTGAAAGAACAAAATTTATTTCATATTGTATTTATAGTTTGGTAATAAGCGCATTTATATATCCTGTTTCCGGTCACTGGATATGGGGTGGAGGGTGGCTTTCTCAGTTAGGTTTTCATGATTTTGCTGGTTCAACTGCAGTTCATATGGTTGGAGGTGTATCTGCTTTAATTGGAGCTAAAATTCTAGGACCACGTATTGGAAAATATGATAAAAATGGTGAGCCAAAAGCTATACTTGGTCACAATATAGTAGTTGGAGCATTGGGGGTATTTATACTATGGTTTTGCTGGTTTGGATTTAACGGAACTTCAACTATATCTATGACTGGTGATGATACTATAGTATTGGCTTCAACTATATTTGTAACAACAAATATGGCAGCAGCTGTAGCAACAACAACAGCAATGATTATAACATGGATAAGATATAAAAAACCTGATGTATCTATGACACTAAATGGTGCATTAGGCGGTCTGGTAGCTATAACAGCAGGCTGTGATGTTGTAAGTCCTGCAGGAGCTTTTGCAATAGGACTTATATCAGCATTTGTTATAGTATTTGGTATAGAATTTCTTGATAAAAAAGCTAAAATTGATGATCCTGTGGGAGCAATTGCTGTTCATGGCATGTGCGGAGCGCTTGGCACAATTTTAGTAGGAGTATTTGCGCTTGATGGTGGTCTTTTATATGGCGGCGGGACAGGAATGTTAATAACACAAATTATTGGTGTTGTATCAGTAATGGCATGGGTTGGTATTACAATGACAATTGTGTTTACTGTTCTTAAGAAAACTATTGGCTTAAGAGTACCTGCAGAAGAAGAAATTACAGGTATGGATATAATTGAGCATGGATTAGTAAGTGCTTATGCAGATTTTATGCCTACTCTTTCAGCAATAGGGATAGCTGGAAGCAATAATGCTTCATTGCACTTTGATATGGCTGGATATGATAACAAGATTGAAGTACCTGTTGAAACAATTAAAACTACATCTACTAGTACTAGCAAAATTAAAATAACTAAAGTAGTTATAATAATTAATCAAAGTAAATTCCAAATTTTAAAGGAAGCTATGAACGATATTGGCATTACCGGAATGACAGTTACAAATGTTCTAGGATGCGGAGTTCAAAAAGGATATACTGAGTACTATCGTGGTGTAAAGGTTGACATGAACTTACTTCCAAAATTACAAGTTGAAATAGTTGTAAGCAAAGTGCCATCCAGAACCGTTGTAGAAACAGCAAAGAAAGTCTTAAATACTGGACATATAGGTGATGGTAAAATATTTGTATATGATGTTGAAAATGCAATAAAAATTCGTACAGGCGAAGAGGGATATGATGCTTTGCAGGATGATGATATAAGCAATAATTAAAAAATAAAAATTAATTAATTAATTAATTAAATTAATTAAATGGCAAAGAAAATATATTGACAGACGTTGTTTGACAATGTATAATCAATTGTTACTAATTAAAAAGAAGCTTTTGCTGAAGCAGGAGCTTCTTTTTAGTGAATTGAAAAAATAATTTATAAGACTTCAAAGTTAAAAAAATATTGACAGTTAATTTGTTTTGTGATATCTTATACAGGATAATGAGTCTTATGAGCAAATAAGGGTCTTGGAGGTGTAAAATGAGAGTAGCAGTTAAATTAGCATGCGTAGAGTGCAAACAAAGAAATTATGATACAGAAAAAAACAAGAGAGAAAATCCTGAAAGAATAGAATTGAACAAATATTGCAAATTCTGTAAAAAGCATACTCTTCACAAAGAAACAAAATAACCGTATTGAGGTGTTGGTAAATGTCAAATAGAGAAAATGAAAAACCAAAATTTACAACTCGTGTAAGTAATTATTTCAAGGGTGTAAAATCAGAATTAAAAAAAGTTAATTGGCCTACTAAAAAGGAATTAACGAACTATACTGTTGTAGTTCTTGCTACTACTTTGGCTATGACAATTGTAATTTGGGGATTAGATCTTGTATTCCAGAATTTGGTTGCATTGATTGTTTAAGAAGGAGTAATGCGGTATGAAGCAAGAATCACAAGGATCAAGATGGTATGTTGTTCATACATATTCGGGACATGAAAACAAAGTTAAGGCTAATATCGAAAAACTTGTTGAAAACAGGGAAATGCAGGATATAATTTTCGAAGTTAAAGTACCGGTAGAAGAAGTTACTGAAGTTAAAAACGGCAAGAAGAAAATTAAAGAAAGAAAAATGTTCCCTAGTTATGTTATAATTAAAATGATAATGACTGATGAATCTTGGTATCTTGTAAGAAACACGAGGGGAG
>JBASLQ010000057.1:0-9289 GCA_049656425.1 Sedimentibacter sp. | reverse complement strand
CACAATAACATTGCAGTATGGCAGTCATGACCGCAAGAATGACAGTTCCCGTTTTCTGCGGCAAAATCTAAATTTGTTTCTTCTTTCATTGGCAGAGCATCCATATCAGCACGAAGCAATATTGTTTTTCCAGGACGACCCACTGTACAAGTTATTCCGCTCCTGCCCACAAGTTCCGGTTTTAGTCCATACTCTTTTAACTTATCCTGCACATAAGATACTGTTTTGTGAAGTTCAAAACCTGTTTCTGCAAAAGTATGGAATGTTCTTCGATTATTAATAATTTCATCACTCATCTTAATTGCTTTTTCATAATATTCGTTCATAACTCATCCTTTCTAAAAACAAAATAGGTACTATAATTCCTGCTATAATAACAGACGCCGCACTTACCACAGTAATCTCTGCAATAAGCATTTTATCATAAGATTTTTCTCAGCTGCTATTCCGGCAGCAACCTCATATGCAGCTAATAACAGTATATCTTCTCCTCCTGCTTTTTTCAAGCTTCCAGTTACAATTATTCCTGTTGTTTTTTGAGAACAATTGTGACTGCACTCCTGTAAGAGCTGTTCTGGCACTTAACAGAATGAGAGAAAAATGCCCTAATTTAAAATATATTGGAGTACTGGCAACAGGTTATAATATTGTAGATACAATTACAGCTAAAGAAAGAAACATTATAGTGACAAATATACCAACTTACGGAACAGTAGCTGTGGGACAATATGCTATTGCATTGCTTTTGGAAATATGCCATCACATAGGTGAACATTCAAGAGCAGTAAAAAATGGCGATTGGGCTGCCAGCAAGGATTGGAGTTTCTGGAATTATCCTCTTATTGAATTAGAAGGAAAAACAATGGGTATTATAGGATATGGCAGAATTGGACAAAAAACAGGACAAATCGCTCAAGCTATAATATTCTAGATAAATGATATATTAAGCTTTCATTAAGGTATAATACATATAATACATAAGTTATTTTAAGTTTGTATTATTAAATTTTTAAAATATCAAATTTTATAGAAAGAGGTGATTTAATGTTACAGTTGCTAAAAAAGTTGAAACCGCTGGCACCAACAGTTGCCGGTGTTCTCATATTAGTTTTGCTCCAGTCATTGTGTGATTTATACATTCCTACATTAATGGCAGACATTGTTGACAACGGAATAATTAAAGGCAATACAGATTATGTAATAAAAATCGGCGGTAAAATGCTTTTGTTTACTTTAGGAATTGTTTTTTTCAGCATATTATCAAATTATTTATCAGCATATGTTACTGCGAAATTTTCGGAAAATTTACGAAGTGAAATTTTTAAAAGGGTTGAAAGTTATTCATTAGATGAATTTAATAAATTTGGCACTACTTCCCTTATTACTAGAACTACAAATGATGTTACGCAAATCCAAATGGTTGTATTAATCATTCTTAGAATGATGGTAATGGCACCTATCATGGCAATAGGCGGAACAATCATGGCAATAATTACAGATGTTGCTCTGTCATGGGTTTTAATAGTGGCTTTGTCAGCAATACTTATATTAATAATTATTGTAATGAAAATTGTAGGAAAATTATTTTCATCAATGCAAGGAAAACTTGACAAACTTAACTTGGTTATGCGAGAAAATTTAACAGGTATTCGTGTAATAAGAGCATTTGACAGAATAAGTTATGAAAAAAGCAGATTTAAAGATTCAAATGATGATTTGACAGAAACAGCAATTAAAGCAAATAAAACAATGGCTATTGTGATGCCCGGTATTCAAATTATCTTTAATTTCACTACAATTTCAATAGTATGGTTTGGAGCACAGCGCATAAGCTTAGGAGAAATGCAGGTAGGTTCTTTAATAGCTTACATGCAATATGCCTCGTTGATTTTATTTTCATTTGTTCTTATGTCAATGCTTTTCGTTATGATACCAAGAGCTTCAGCGTCAGCAAAGAGAATCAACGAAGTTTTAAATACTGAAATAACAATAAAAGATTCTGAAAAATCAGAATTTTCAAATGATGATAAAATCGGTGAAATAGAATTTAGAAATGTTTCTTTTGCATACAGCGGAGCAAAGGAACCAGTTCTTCACAATATTAATTTTAAAGCTACAAAAGGTGAAATAACTGCAATTATAGGCGGAACAGGCTCTGGCAAATCAACTTTAATCAATTTAATACCTAGATTTTACGATGTTACAGAAGGAGAAATATTAATAGACAATGTTAATATTTCACATATGCCTCAGCATTACCTTAGAAGCAAAATAGGCATAGTACCTCAAAAAGCAGTACTGTTTACAGGTACTGTTAAAGACAATATCAAATACGGCAAGGAAGATGCTTCAGATGATGAAATAATTCATGCAGCTGAAATTGCTCAAGTTTCAGAATTCATATCAGAAATGAAGGATGGATATGAAACATATATTTCCCAGGGAGGAAAAAATGTTTCTGGCGGTCAAAAACAAAGACTTTCAATAGCAATGGCCTTAGTAAGAAAACCTGAAATTTATATTTTTGATGACAGTTTTTCAGCTCTTGATGCAAAGACGGATGCAAAGTTAAGAAATGCTTTAATACCTGAAATAAAGGATGCAACTGTAATTATAGTTGCTCAAAAAATCAGTTCTATTATTAATGCAGACAGAATTATAGTTCTTGATGAAGGAAGAATTTCCGGCATAGGTAATCATAAAGGACTTTTGAAAAACAATGAAATATACAGACAAATGGCATCATCTCAGTTGAGAGAGGAGGATCTTGTATGAGCGACAGAAATGTAAAAAGGGGTCACGGTCATGGTCCAATGGGCGGAGGTCCAGTGGAAAAAGCAAAGGATTTTAAAAAAAGCGGTAAAAGATTAATAACGCAATTTGCTCCTTTTAAAATAAAAATAATTGCAGTTCTCATAACTTCAATAATTGCAGTTATTTTCAATATTCTAAGTCCAAAAATTTTAGGAACAGCTACAGATGCTATTGTCGAAGGTATAAGCACCGGATTAATTGATTTTGGTTTTATAAAGACTGTAATAACATACTTAGTTGTAATGTATGCTTTAAGCGCATTGTTTACTTATTTTCAGGAATATATAATGGCAAGTGTTTCTCAAAATGTAGTAAGAAAATTAAGAACTGATGTTTCTGATAAAATAAACAATCTTCCTTTAAAATATTTTGATGAAAACACTGTTGGAGATATATTGAGCAGAGTTACAAATGATTCTGAAACTATTGGAATGACATTGCAAAGAGGCGTAACACAAGTTATAACTTCATTTATTACCGTTGTAGGAATAATTGCAATTATGCTGACAATCAGCCCAATATTGACGGTTATTACGTTAGTTTCACTTCCTTTATCAGTATTTGCAATGACATCAGTAATGAAACGTTCGCAATCATACTTTAAAGAACAGCAAAAAAAGCTTGGGCAATTAAATGGTCACGTTGAAGAAATGTATTCCGGTCACTTAATTATAAAAGCTTATGGAAAAGAAGAACATTCCATTGATGAATTTGAAAAAATAAACAAAGATCTTTCAAAGACTGTATGGAAAGCACAATTTTTATCTGGCTTAATAATGCCAATTAACAATTTAATCAGCAACCTGGGTTATGTTTTGATATCCATTGTAGGAGCTGTATTAGGCATTAAAGGAACAGTATCAATAGGAAGCATTCAAGCATTTTTGCAATATAACAAACAATTTAGCCAGCCTATTTCTCAATTAGGGCAGATAATGAACCAGTTCCAATCAGCTGTAGCAGCTGCAGAAAGGGTTTTTGAAGTTTTAGATGAACTAGATGAGGTTAAAGACAATGATGATGCTGTTGAACTTAAAAATATTGATGGAGAAATAAAATTTGATCATGTACAATTTGGATATAAAGAAGACAATATTTTAATTAAAGACATGAACATCACAGCATTAGAAGGTCAGACAGTTGCAATTGTAGGTCCGACAGGAGCAGGAAAAACAACTCTAGTAAATTTAATAATGCGTTTTTATGAAGTAAATTCAGGCAAAATTACCATTGATGGAACTGATGTAAAAAATATAAAAAGAAACAACTTAAGAAAAAACATAGGGATGGTACTTCAAGATACTTGGCTGTTTAATGGCACAATTAAGGAAAATATTGCATATGGACGTGAAGATGCTAATGATAAAGAAATAATCACAGCATCAAAAATTGCTCAGGCGCACCATTTTATTCAAACATTGCCAGATGGATATAATACTGTTTTAAATGAAGAAGGAACAAATTTATCTCAAGGACAAAAGCAGCTTTTAACAATAGCAAGAGCATTTTTATCAGATCCATCCATACTGATTCTTGATGAAGCTACAAGCAGCATTGATACACGAACAGAAATTCAAATTCAAAATGCTTTGTCAAATTTAATGTATGGGCGAACAAGTTTTGTTATAGCTCACAGATTATCCACAATAAAAAATGCAGATTTAATTTTAGTAATGAATCACGGTGACGTAATTGAATCAGGAACACATGAAGAATTGTTAAACGAAAATGGATTTTATGCAGATTTGTATAACAGCCAGTTTAATAGTTAATTTAGAAAATTGAAAAGATTAATGAAAAAATTTAAGGAACGATCCGTCGTTCCTTTTTATTATAACGTGTCATACTCCATAGGAATAAAATCTCCGCTGTCTCTTAGCTCTTTAAGTTTTGCAACAAGCAAATCTTTGTCCTGATGTAATGTTCCTGCTTGATTTACATGGTTTGACACATGATTTGCCCTGAATATGCAGTTGTTAAGCTCCATATTTTCAAGCATAATTATATTTTCATCAAGAATTTCTATTGGAGTAAGTAAATGAAACTTTCCTTGCTTTATATCTTCTGCAAGTTCTGATTTTTCTTCAACAACTAATCTTAACAGAGAAAAGTAATGTGGATTTATTGCTGATATTACTTTTGCAGATTCAACCGCATGCTCTTGCATATATTCAGTCCCTCCGAGTCCTGATATAATCATGCATGACAGTTTAAAGCCTGCTCTTATTGCCTTTTGCCCTGCTTCTATCATCTGAGATTGATTTACTCCCTTTTGCATAAGCGATAATACATTATCAGAGCCGCTTTCAACGCCCATGTACAAAAGTTCTATTCCTGCTTCTCTGATTGTTTTCAATTCTTCATCTGATTTTCTAATTATATCCATAGGCCCTGAATAAGAGCTTATCCTCTTAGTCGTTGGAAATTCAGCTTTTATATATTTTAACATATCAAGAATTTTTTCTGTTTTAAGGCATAATACATTTCCATCTGCCAAGAAAATTCTTTCCGGATTATTATAATAATCCTTGAGCCATTTTATATGATCTATAATTTCTTCTTTTGATTTTAATTTAAATTGTTTGCATTTGTACATATAACAAAATCTGCATTTATTGTGAGAACAACCTTCTGTAACTTGTATAATAAGGCTTCTTGCTTCACTTGGAGGTCTGTATAGCGGTGTTGAATACATTGTTTTTCTCCTTATTTTTATTAGTCTGATTACAATTATTATATACCATAAATGAATTTTTACAAATAAAAAATTGCTCCTTATATAAGGAACAATTTTTTAAGAGATTTAATATTCAGTTATGACATACTTTGATTGTGTGGCATAAATGTTGCACAGTCTGTTTCTTTAGAACTTTGCGCATTACGGCTTTGAACTTCTATTTTCTGAGCGTTGCAGTAATCTCCTTGAGAATAATAATGGCATGTGTTTACTACACATTTTACGCCAGGATTATGCTGATCCGTTTTTTGAGCTTTGCCTTCCATATTTAATATCTCCTTGTATTTTAATATTTTCAAAAGTTTATTTATTAAAACTTTCTCATTTGTTATTATTACCATATTTATTTTTTCTATAATAAATAACAATCAATAATCAGATGATTTTGTCATGTAAAATTAAACTTTTCTTACATAATTATACTTATTTGTTTAATATTTTAAAAATTTCAAATTCCATGAAATTGTTTTATAATTTCGTTCATACCTTGTAGGTAATCTTGCACTCACTTACCTACGGGTCAACTTCTTCAGCTATAATAGTTGATGTAAGCCTCTGCCTCCAAGCAAGTTCCATTTTGAATGAAAGATCTGACATATTTACACGGTAAATTTTCAAAAATTATCTCCTGTTTCTAATGAATTTATTAATTATTTTACCCCTGCAAATTTTTGTTATACTAAAATTATACTGTCAAATTTAAGCAAAAAAAAGAACCATTTCGGCTCCATAATATCATTCTTCATAATATAAATTATAATATCTTGCTATTTTATCATCCAAATCTTTTATGCTTATAAACCTAGCTTCCCTTATTGATTCTTTTCCGTCTATAAACAGCAATATTCCCGGAATAGTAAAAATATTATAAGCTGCTGCAATTTCCTGTGACTTTTCTACATCTATCTGTACTGCTCTTATTTTTGGATAATTTATCAACAGTTCTTTGATTTTAGGCTTTAATACTCCACAAACTCCGCACAAGTTGCTTCCAAAATAAACAACAGCCATGTTGTTGCCATCTATAATTTTTCTTAATTCTTCGTTTGAATTTATAAATTCCATTATTGCCTCCATTATATATTATTATTACCCGGCAGTAATTATTTTAAACAATTTATAATTTCAATGTATGAGACACATTCATCTTCCAATTATACAATTATATAGCAGTACCGGGATTTAATATATTATTGGGATCGAATACATTTTTAATTGCTTTCATCAAGCTCAATTCTTTTTCTGTAAACTGGAATTTCAATTTATTATTTCTTACTTTTCCAATACCGTGTTCTCCTGTAATTGCACCTTCACATTCTATTACAAGTTTAAATATTTCATCTGCCAGTTCTTCATAATTTTCAGGTTTAACAGCATCTTTATTTAAAATACTGTTGTGCATATTTCCATCTCCAATATGCCCTATTGTTGAAATTTCTATATTGTATTTTTCAGCTATATTTGAAATGCCTTTCATATATTTAGCTAGATTTTTAATTGGAATTGCCGCATCAATTGCATCAACCATAGTTGCATGCATGCTTGGATAAACATGACTTCTTATTTCCAAAAGAGTGCGTTGTTCTTTTGTGTTTTCTGCAACAAAGCTTTCTAATGCATTGTTTTCATCACAAATTCCAACAATTGTTTCATACATTTCATATAAATCTTCTTCTTTTCTCTCTGAAACTATAAAGTATAAATCGACATTTCCTACATTAGAAGGCCAGGTTAATCCTACATCCTCAGCAGCCCTTAAAATTGAGCTTTTTTCCATATATTCAATAGCCAACGGCTTTATTCCGTTTTTAAATATTTTTGTTACAGCTTTTACAGCATCACTTTCATCATTAAATGATACAAGCAAACTTCCTGTATATTTATCTTTTGGTTTTATGGATAATGTAGCTTTTGTAACTATTCCCAAAATTCCTTCGCTACCTATAATAAGATTCTTCAAATCAAGTCCTGCATTGTTCTTAATTAATTTTCCACCAGCATGAATTATTTCGCCCGTTGGAAGCACAACTTCTAATCCCTTTACTTGGTCACGCATAACACCATATCTTACTGCTCTCACACCGCCTGCATTCATAACTATCATGCCGCCTACCTGAGCACCTTCATCTCCAGGATGAATTGGAAAATACAAACTATCATGTTTGTTGAACAATTCAACTATATCTAAAAGTGTAACACCGGCTTCACATTCAACAGTTAAAGATGTTTCATCTACTTCAATTATTTTGTTCATTCTTTCCATAGAAATTATAATGCTTGGCATTATTGTTACAGCTGCTCCGGATAAGCTGGTGCCGCCGCCTCTTGCAACTACTATAATTTTGTGATCATTTGCATATTTCATAATTTCAGAAATTTCTTCTGCAGAAGAAGGTTTCACAACAATACAATCTCTGCAGACTTTTGGTTTCATAGCTTTTTCTGTTTCATCTTCGCAGTAACTGCTTACTTTGTCCAAATCAACAACAACCCAGTCTCCACCAACAATTTCCTGCATTTTTTTTATTATTTGCTCGTTCATATTTCCCTCCAATATATTTCAATACTAAGTATTTATTTTCTAATTATTATTTTTTATTTTTTGTATTAATTCAGGTATTATTTTATACATATCACCAATTATTGAATAATCTGCTGCATTAAATATAGGTGCCGACGGATCATTATTTATTGCTATTATTGTATCCGAATCTTTCATACCTGCCAAATGCTGAGGTGCACCTGATATTCCGCATGCGATATAAATTGTTGGCTTTACTCTGTTTCCACTGTATCCAACCTGATGTGCTTTAGATATTATTCCTGTTTCCACCAATGCCCTTGATGCTCCAACTTCTCCACCAAGCAAATCAGCCAGTTCTCTAATCATTTGCAAATCATCGGAATTTTTTACAGATACACCTGCTGCAACTATCACCTTAGCATCTGCAATATTAATATTTTCATTTGAAATTTCTTCTAGTACTTCTACTAAGTTATTGTTTATATTAATTGAATCCCTTTTTATTATTTCCCCAGTTCTGTTTTCATCTCTTGCTGCTTCATCAAATTCTTTATATCTTACTGTAGCCATTTGAGGATAGCTATCTGATTTAATGTAAGCCAATATATTTTCGCTGAATGCCGGTCTTATTTGAATTAATTTTTTATCATCATCAATCTGTAAATCTGTACAGTCTGCAGTAAGTCCTGTTTCTAAAGCTGCAGCAACTCTTGGAGCCAGACTTCTTCCAAATGTTGTAGCACCAAACAAACAAATTTCAGGTTTAATTTCATTTATTATTTTTACTAAATTTTCCGAATAAACCATTTCATCCGGCTTGCTGAAAATTGAATCATCTTCAATATGATAAACTTTATTTGCACCTCTTAAAATCAATTCCTGTGTGTTTAAATCATTTGGTCCCAATATTACTGCACATAATTCACACTGTAATTTTTCAGCTAATAATTTTCCCTTTCCAAGCAACTCATAAACCACTTTATGTATGTTGTTGTTTTTTTGCTCAGTAAAAACCAAAACTCCGCTGTATTCTTTTTTAAACATGTTTTCCTCCTACTTAAGAACCCTGTTCTCTTTTAAAACTTTTAACATTTCTAAAACAGCTTCTGTGTTATTATCCTTAATTACTTTTCCTTCTCTTTTTGTTTGTGAAGGAACTTCTATTTTTTTAACTTTTGTTGCTGACCCTTTAATTCCTAATTTTGATTCATCTA
>JBASLQ010000056.1:0-1935 GCA_049656425.1 Sedimentibacter sp. | reverse complement strand
ACGCAATAATATTGCATACTATTTTGATATGTTTAGTTTTAAATTGTTTTATATTATAATCTTTTCTTTGTCAACAGCTATTATTCCGCAGTCTCATTCACAAAAATATTTACTCCCTTTGGTCGTATATTTTTGGAATTCGTTGCGAATGACCTACCACTATTTTTCAGAAAATCAAGTTTAGGGGACATTCCTCTACCCCAGTGACTATCCCTGAATTAGAGGTGTGTCGCCATTCCCCTGCCAAACATGGTTAGGGCATCACCAATTCTTACATACATCAATCCACATTTTGCACTTAGATATTTTTTCCAGTTCATCTAATGTAAGTTCGATTGCTGAGTTGCTGCTTCCACATGCAGGAAACATAGTTTCAAATCTTTTCATGGAATCATCCAAATATACTGCTACATTATTAGGAAGAGCAAACGGGCATACACCGCCAACAGCATGGCCGGTATATTGTTCAGTATTTTCATGAGCAAGCATTTTTGCTTTAAATCCAAATTGTTCCTTAAATTTCTTGTTATCTATCTTTGCATCTCCTGCCACTACAATTACCATTGCATCATCACCATTATAAAATGTAAGTGATTTTGCAATTCTTGCTTCTTCTGTTCCCAATGTTCTGGCAGCTAATTCTACAGTAGCTGTTGATTCACTCATTTCAAGAATGTCTTCATCCTTACTAAATTGTTTTAAATATTCTCTTACTGTTTCTACAGACATCCGTCACCCTCCTATTTTAAATAAAATAAAACCCTCTGCGAAGAGAGGGCAATATACATAGTCCGTCTCCTCATCTTCCAAAGCAATACTTTGTCGGAATTAGCACCTTTCAGAATATTCTGTAGGTTGCCGAGACATCAACGGGCCGATCCCTACGTCTCTCTCGATAAGAAGTTTTTATTCAATTATTGTGATTACTTTATACCATATGTGTTTATTTGTCAATCAAAAAAATGAAAATATTTTTAATTTATATATTTTATTAAGTTTATAACAAAATTAACTATTGAAATTTTAACGTTGCAGCTATTTCAAAAATTTGTATTGATTAGCTGCCCAAATGCCTTTTTCACCTTTGATAAATAGCTGATTAATTTTTATTACTAGTTATCATCAACACGTTGCTGCAAACTTTCAACTGTGCATTTATTTAAATCAATCTATATTTCTTATTTCTTTAACTACGTCGCTTTTCACTCTTATTTCATTGAAATATGTATTTATAAGCCTTTCATCTTCACTCTGGATTGTTGTTTCAGATTTGAATTCTTTTGATTCACCTGGTTCTAAATGAAAAATCTCCGATTCATAAACTTTAGGCAATAGATTGTAGTATGGAAACCAGTCAGCATCATATTTATCTTTTTCAAAAAGCAATTTGAAATCTATGGACTTATTGCTTCTATTTGTGACATATACACTATATTCCAATACTTTTATTGAAGGATTGTCATAATCAGGCGTTTTTATATTTACTCCGCCAAAAGTTGTAATTACAGGAATTAAATAATATATAGGGAAAAATGAATAGATTTGAATAATTAAAAATATTAAAATAAGCGCTGCATATTTTAATATTTTTAAATGTGATATTTTTTTATCAGCATTTACTTATCCCCATTTCTGCAAACGTTCCACAAAAATTATATCATATTATTTCAATAATTCAAATATATTTAGAGCATCTGAAAGAGATATTTTGAGTTTTGATATAATTTAGACGATTTTAGTAAAATTTATTAGATCAAATTAGTTCACAGTGAATTTATATTCAAGATACGGTCATAAAATTTATAAAATATTTTTGTGTAAAATGATTTTTCAATTAATTCGTAAGATTATGGCGAAAAATGGAGAAATTTTAGGAAAGCATTTCAAATATTAAAGAAATAACACCAATTATTCAGGTATAACTTAAAATAACAC
>JBASLQ010000055.1:0-10093 GCA_049656425.1 Sedimentibacter sp. | reverse complement strand
ATCCATTGGCGATGATTAATTTATTATCTCTTCCTAAAGCATCACAGTCAGGTTTAACCTCATTAAGCATTATTTTTGCAATTAACCCTCTTCCGCCTGTTTTTAAATATTGGTCTTTTGCTGTTTCATAATTAATTTCTTTTGTTCTTACATTAATCCTAAGTATTTTATCCATATATTCACCTCACAATAATTATAAGCTATTTAAAGGGAATTTGATAGTAATTTCTGTTCCCTCGTCTTCCTTACTTTTAATTTCTATAATACCTTCATACAGTTCAGCTATATGTTTTACAATAGAAAGCCCAAGACCGGTGCCTCCTGTTTCCTTTGACCTGCTTTTATCAACTCTGTAAAATCGTTCAAAAACCCGATTCTGATGTTCTTCAGAAATACCTGCTCCGTTATCTTTAACCACAATATTAATAAACTCTTCTTTTTCAAAAATATTTATATGCACATAACCATTGTTTTTATTGTACTTAATGCCGTTATCAACTAAATTATATAACAGTTCGCTTAAATAATTTTTATTTGCATTCATTAAAATACTGTCTGACTGTAGCTCTAAATTTATATTTCTGTCATCTGCTTTTTGCTTAAGCAATGAAATTACTTCGTTTCCTATTTCTTTTAAATTAACCATGCTGTTATCATCTGCATCAATACGTTCTTCTATTCTTGACAATCTCATAATATCTTCTATTAAAGAAATAAGTCTCAGTCCTTCATTATTTATCATGCCGCAGTACTTTTTTATACTGTTCATGTCAGTAATTAAGCCCTCTTTAATCATTTCAGCAAAACCAATCATTGTAGTCAACGGAGTTTTTAATTCGTGAGATACATTTGCAGAAAATTCACTTCTCATGATTTCGGCATTTTTTTGAATTGTAACATCCTCAATAAGAATTAGTAATCCTGTAACCAACGAATTATCATGCTCTTTCACAGGACTGAAATAATATCTGTAATGGTTTCTATTTGTATCCATATCGTAAACCAAATGTTTGTTTTCTTTAATTGCAATATCAATATTGTTTAAAATATCAGCATTTCTCGTAAGCTCAATAATGTTTCTGCTCACTTGAAAATTAAATTTATCATTTCTTATCATTCTTTTTCCGCTTGTATTTATAGAAAGAACATTTTTATCTTTATTAATAAGAATGAATCCTTCCTTCATATTTTCTGTAATAATACCGATTGTATCTCTTTCATATTTCAGTTCATTTATATATTCATTAATTTTAATTTTTTGTTCTTTAATTTTGTATGACAGCGGTTGAAATTCATCATAAATTCTAATTTCAGTTTTTTTGCTGCTCTCTAACATATCATCAAGCGACTTGGTCATTTCATTAACAGGTTTTAATAAATCTCTTGTAAACAAATTTGCAGAAAAATATCCAATTAACAGCATTGCAATAAAAAGAATTGCAAGCATAGGAATTATGCCTGCAAAAACTGAATTAATGCTGTCAATTTCCCTTGATAATCTTAGCACTTCATTATCATTTAATTTTACTGCATAATAAAACACGTCAGATGAAACAGTATCTGAATATCTGGTATCTTCCCCATAACCCTTTTTAAATGCCTCAGCAACCTCCGGCCTGTTTTTGTGATTTTCCAACGTTTCATTGCTTGCCCAGTTGTCGTAAATAACAGCTCCACTTTTTTCTATAATTGTAAATCGCATGTTGTAATCAACAGTTCTTAAAATATTATTAACAGATAACTGTATGGAATTATTGTCATCCCAATATTGAGAATCACCCGATAATTCAGCTATTGTTTTTAGCTGTCCTTTGGCATCATCAACATAAAACTCATAATAAATAACAGAAATCAGCGTGCAAGCCACTGCAGATGTAAATATCGATATAAGCATTATTATTAAAAATAATCTTTTTTTCATACATCAATATTCTCCTCTAATTTATATCCGGCGCTTCTTACAGTTGTTATGAAGTTAGGGCATCCCGCCATTTCAAGTTTCTGTCTTATGGTTTTTATATGCATATCCACAGTCCTTGTTTCTCCTTCATAATCATATCCCCATATTTCCTGCAGAATTTTATCCCTGGACAGCACTATGCCCTTATTCAGCATTAAATAATTCAAAAGTTCAAATTCTTTATATGTCAATGCTACTGAATTTCCATTGTAGCATAAAGTTCGTTTATTGTAGTCCAAAACAAGTCCATTATGTTCCGTAATATTTTCTTCAACTTTTTTGGCTGAGCGTCTTAAAACAGCTTTAACTCTCGCAAGAAGTTCCAGTACCCCAAATGGTTTTGTAATAAAATCATCCGCTCCTGATTCCAAGCCCTTGACTTTATCAAGTTCCATAGATTTTGCAGTTAAAATTATAACCGGTATATTTTTATAATTTGTGTCCTTTTTCAGTTCCTTCAAAATTGTCATTCCGTCCGTCTTGGGTAGCATTAAGTCCAAAAGAATCAAATCTGGAATTTTCTTTTTAATTTCAACATAAAAACTTTGAGCTTCTTCAAATCCCGCAACTTCAAAATCTGCAGTACTAAGTGCCAGTGTTATCAGTTCTCTGATTCCTGTATCATCTTCAATACAATAAATGAGCTTCATATTCTCTCCTGTTTTTGTTTATGCTTTCCTGTTATGGAAAATATAACCCACTCTGCTATATTTTCAGCATGGTCTCCTATTCTTTCAAAGTATTTTGCTACCATGATGAGGTCTATTGCTTGTTCACCGTTTTCTGTATTTTCTTGTATTTTTTCAATTAATTCTTTTTTTATAATTTGAAATAAGTTGTCAACAATATCATCAGCAGCACAAACGTCTTCTGCCAGTGCCAAATCTTTATTGACAAATGCATCTACGCTTCTTGTAACCATGCTTATGGTTGCTTCTGCCATTTGAGGAATATGCACAAGGTCTTTAATATATTTTTCCTTAACTAAAAACTTGGCTATTTCTGCTATATCCTCTGCATTGTCTCCTATTCTTTCCATATCAGTTATCATTTTTAAAGCAGTGCTGATAATTCTTAAATCCGATGCTACAGGCTGCTGCTGCAATAAAAGCCTCAGACAGTGACTCTCAATGGTTTTTTCCATATCATCAATTTCAATTTCCAGTTCATTTACTTTTTTTACTAGTGTCAGATCCTTATCAATTAGAGATTTTGCACTTAATTCAATAGAATTTTCTATCAAGCTGCCCATTTTAATAAGTTCCAGATTTAATTTTTCAAGATCATTGTCAAATTTATTTCTCATTGTTACCTCCATATATAATTTTAGCCGAATCTTCCGGTTATATAATCCTCTGTTTTTTTATTTTTTGGAATTGAGAACAACTTTTCTGTTTCATTAAATTCAACGACTTCTCCATGGAGGAAAAATGCTGTTTTATCAGAAATTCTTGTCGCCTGCTGCATATTGTGCGTTACAATTATAATTGTATAATCTTTTTTAATATCAACTAACAAATCTTCTATTTTCATAGTTGATATAGGGTCCAGGGCAGATGTCGGTTCATCAAGCAAAATTACTTCAGGATTAACGGAAAATGCTCTTGCTATACACAATCTTTGCTGCTGTCCTCCTGACAATCCCAATGCACTTTTTTTCAATCTGTCTTTTACCTCGTCCCACATGGCTGCTGAACGAAGACTTTGTTCAACAACTTCATCTAATTCGGATTTTTGTTTAACTCCGTGAGTTTTTGGACCATATGCCACATTTTCATAAATGCTCATTGGAAATGGATTTGGTTTTTGAAACACCATTCCAACTCTTTTTCTCAGTACAGTGGCATCCATGTTTTTGTATATATCCACACCATCAAGAAGGATTTTTCCTGTTATTTTAACTCCTTCAATTAAATCATTCATTCTGTTTATAGATTTTAGCAGTGTAGATTTACCACAGCCCGATGGGCCAATAAATGCCGTTATTTCATTTTCTTTTATTTTCATATTTATATTTTTCAGAGCTTGATATTCTCCATAATATAAATCTATATTTTCTATATTAATTTTTTCATTATTTGCCATCGTTCAACCTCCCTAGTTTGCCTGCAAGTTTTGTTGCCAAGAAATTCACTAAAAACACTACAATAATTAGTATTGCTCCTGTTGCAAACGCCATATCTTTTGAATGAGGCAACCCTTCGCTTGCAAGCATATACATATGGATTGCTAAAGTTCTTTGAGATGCAAACAAGTCCAAAGTAGGATTTTCCATGACATTTGTGCCGCTTGTAAAAATTAATGCTGCAGTTTCTCCAACTATACGGCCTATAGCCAGTATTACTCCTGAAAGTATACCCGGCATTGCAGTTGGCAGAACTATTCTAAAAACAGTTCGAAGTCTGGTAGCACCCAAACCGAGACTTCCTTCTCTGTACATATCAGGCACTGCTTTTATAGCTTCTTCTGAAGAACTTATTATTAAAGGCAATATCATTATTGAAACTGTACCTATACCTGATAATACAGATGCTCTAAACCCAAGTATGTTAACAAAAAATATCATTCCAAACAAGCCGTACACTATTGACGGAATTCCTGCCAATGTATCAACAGCAAGCCTAATTACTTTTACTGCCTTATTTCCCCGCTTAGCATATTCAGCAAGATAAATTGCACAAAATACTCCAATAGGCACTGCTATAACAAGAGATATCACAATCATCTCCAATGTTGTTACAATAGACGAAAAAGCAGATAATGAATCAGAGTTATATTCACCAAATAAAAACTGCAAATTTATATTTGGAATACCTCTAATCAGTATAAATATCAGTATATACAATAATATTCCCACTGTCAATATTCCGCTCAGCCACACTAACAATTTTAAAAAAAGTGATTTTATTTTTCTTCTTTTTAAATAATTTTTTTCTTTAATTATTTCTTCCATAGCATCGCCTCACTAACTTCTTGCAGACTTTGACTTTATTAAGCTCAAAGCTGTGTTTAATATAACAATAAATACAAAGAGCACTACGCCTGTCGCTATAAGTGATGATTCATGAAGTCCTGATGCATAGCTCATTTCTGTAACTATGTTAGTTGTCAGTGTTCTGATGGGCTTTAAAATTTTTATTTTATCAAGAGGCATTACAGCATTACCGGCTACCATTACAACTGCCATTGTTTCTCCAACGGCTCTTCCTAATCCCAGAATAATTGATGTTAATACGCCTGATTTTGCAGCTGGCATAACAACTTTAAAAACAGTTTCTTCTTTTGTGGCACCAAGTCCGTATGATCCTTCTTTGTAACTTTCCGGAACTGCTCTAATTGATGTTTCACTGATTGTTATAACGGTTGGAAGTATCATTATTCCTAAAATTATTGAAGCGGACAGTATGCTGTAACCATTGCCTCCAAAAGTTTCTCTTACAAATGGCACGACTATTTCCATACCAAAGAAACCATAAATAATTGAAGGAATTCCGGCCAGCAAATTAACTGCCGGTTTCACAATTTTATAAATACTTTCAGGGCAAAATTCTGCAAGGAATATTGCACACATAAGTCCAATAGGAACTCCTATTGCTATTGCACCGGCAGTTACGTAAACGCTGCCCACAATCATTGATAAAATTCCATATGAAGCAGGAGTATTTGTCGGTCCCCATTTTGAATTGAATATAAAATCCATAAATCCTATTTCAGCAATAGCGGGTATGCCTCTAATAAAAAAAAAGAGGCAGATGGCTATAACAGCTAATACTGAAACCAATGCGGAGAGAAAGAATACTGCCTGCATTATTGTTTCATTAAAATTAGACTTCCTGATGTTTTGCATTATTTTACTTCAGACCACCTAGCAATTTCACCAGTATAAATATTTGTTACATTATCTGATGAAATGTCGTTAATTGGATTTTCATTGTTTAATATTACTGCAATGCCATCAATTGCAAGTATGTGCTTATTAAGTTGTAATGCTTCTTCTTCCTTTAATTCTCTTGAACTCATTCCAATATCATAAGACCCATCCACTGCTGCTTTAATACCTTGAGATGATCCATTTGACTGCATTTCAAAATTTACATCTGGGTTTAATTCTTTATATGATTCCTGCAATTTTTCCATTAGTGGAGTTACAGAAGTAGAACCTGCAACTTTAATTGTTCCTGACATTCCTGATGCTGTATATTCTGCAGTTTCATTTGCAGCTCCAATATAATTCATTTCAACTGCAATTTCCTGTCCTTGCGGAGATGATGCAAAACTTAGAAAGTCTTTTACCAACTCACTTTCATCTCCCTTTGTTACTAACAAGAAAGGTCTTGAAACTACGTAAGAGCCGTTTTTAACATTGTCAACGGAAGGTTCTGCTCCATTTATTGCAACAGCTTTTATTCTGTCGCTTACTGAACCTAAAGAAATATATCCAATACCATACTTATCTACTTCAACAGCAGTAACAACTTTATCTGTTCCATCAAATTCCAAAGCTCCAACTACCAATTTATCTGTTTCAACATCATTTTCTTTAACTTTTATTTTCATAATCTCATGAAAAGCTCCTCTTGTTCCAGAAGCTGCATCTCTTGCTACTACCGTAATATCTTCTTCAGAATCAAATGCTTTTGATTCTTCTTTTGCACATCCTGTAAAAGCTAATATTAACGTCAATACTGATAATATTATTAAAAGCTTTCTATTTATCATTATTTTTCTCCTATATTTCGGTTTTTTATCTTGTGCTTAATATATACCCCAACTGTAAAAAAAAAAACGGATAAATGTAAAAACTATGTAAAGTATTTTAATATACTTTACATAGTTTTTAATATTATTACGACTAATTATTGCAAATTACTATATTTCTATTTTTTTCTTTAGCATAATACAGACATTTGTCGGCGCTTTTAACAACATCCATGAATGAATTATCATTAACGCTGCATTCATTAACTCCAAGGCTCATAGTTATATTTGCTTTTATATTGTCTCCCAATAAAAAAGATGTATTCTCAATTGAACTTCTTATTCTTTCTGCAACATCAGCAGCCTCATTCTTTCCTATTTCGGGGCATATAAGAAGAAATTCATCTCCGCCGTACCTTCCGATATAATCAGAATTTCTAATGCATTTTGCAACAGACTGCGAAATTCGGCTTAACGCTTTATCCCCATATACATGACCATAAGTATCATTAATATTTTTGAAATTGTCAATATCTATCATAACTACACTAAATTTCAGCTTATTGTTCTTATATTTATTAAAAATGATTTCACCGACTTTTATTATTTCATACTTTGTCAAAAACTTTGTCAAATGATCATACGTAGCTATTTCTTCAATTTTTTTAAATGAAATGGCATTTTCAATTGCAATAGCAGAATAATTTGCGAGTATCTTTAAAGTATGCAAATCATCCTTATCAAAAGCATTTTCTTTATAACTTTGCACCGACATTAGTCCGACAACTTTATCATTTATAATCATTGGAGTATATATTATAGATATCATTTCATATTCATCAGTGCTGGTTATGCTTCTTGGATATATTTCAAGATATTTACCGTATTCCATATGCAGGTTACCTATAATTATATCTTTTTTGTTTTTTATGCAATATCCTCCAAATGTTGAGTTTTCAGACTCACTTAAATTAACAACTTCATTTAGTTGTTTGTTTTCACCAACAAAATAATAAGCTATTTGATTTTTTTCTTTATCGTATACTGCTATTCCAAAGTAATCAGTTTCAATTAATTTATTAATTTCTTCATCAATTATATCAATAATTGAACTGATATTTAAATTAGAAATAATTTTTTGCCCAATAACAGATAAAAGTTCTGTCCTGCTGTAAAGAGATTTATATTGATCAGCTTCTCTTTCAGTATGCTTTACGTTCATTTTAGCCATGAGCTGATTTTGTTCATAATCATACATTTTATCATCTATGAGTATGTATTTTTCTAAAAATCCAAGAGCTTCATCTGAAGAATTAAAATTTTTATATATTTTGTATAAAGTATAATATGTTTCTCTCAATAATATATTTAGTTCCTTAACTGAACAAATATCAATCACATTATTTAATACACTTATTGCTTCTTGATTTCTGCCAACTAAAATACATAATTTTGCCCATTCCACCATAGTACAGCATTTTTCATAAATCAATCCTTTTTTATTTGAAAAATCATAGGATTTAATAAATTCCTGTTCAGCAACATCATATTCATTAAGTTTTATATATGCCATTCCTCTTAATTTGTACATTTCACCTGTATCAGTATTAATATTTGCCTGTTCTTCAATTTTTGATGCTTCTTCTATATAAGCAAGGGCTGCTTTGGGATCACCTATATTTATTTCTATTTCGGCAAGTGCTAATTTACAAGAAACATGCTGTTGATTAGTAAGCTCACAACCCATTATTTCTATGCTGTTGAATATTTCTCCGGCCTTTTTAAAATAATTCATTTGTATATAATTAATGCCTGTATTAATAAGCAATATTGCAAGAGCATCTTTTTCATTAATTTCTTCAGAAAGAGAAATACCTTTTAATCCCCATTCATTTGCAAGCTTAAATTGTCCTATTTGGCAATACACATTCGTCAAACCATTGCACGCGTATATTATTCCGCTATTATTTTCTGTCTTTTCAAATATGTCATATGAATTTAAAAAATTTTCTGCTGCCCTATCATAATTTGATATATTAAAATTATACCAGCCAAGATAATATAATGCCCATGCTTTGGTTTTATAAAGTTTATTTTCATTTGAAAATATTAATAATTCATCAATCATTTTTTTAAGCTCATCTAAATTGTTCTGCAAAAATTTAATAGCTATATCTCTGAAAAGTTTAACGTTGTCTTCATTTTCTATAAGTTTACCAAGTTCCCCTGCGTACTTAAGTTGAAAATCCATGTTTTCACTCCTGACATTGCAATATTACAAACTTAATTTATTATACTAAAATTTTTATATACATTATAATATATATAATATATATAAAACGATACATTGTCAAATGAAAAGCGTAAATAAAAAAATAACCTCACAATCACTCATGAGGTTAAATATTTTATCTGCTTCAAACTTAACTACTTAACAGAATTAATTCAAATTTTGTAATATTTGTTATAAACTATCACTCTGAATTCCTTTTTGATATCTTAATGTATAGTCATTTATTTCTTTTTGTGATTTTTTCAATTTCATAGGATGTACATATTCAGGAGCTGCAGGATCTTCTTCCAATGTCATTATTGAAAATCCTGTGTAACCATATATTACAGAAACAATAGGGCTCAATATATTGAAAAACGCAAATGGTGCGTAAGCAAATGTTGAAACACCTAAGAATCCTGTCATAGCTGCACCGCAAGTATTCCATGGAATAAGAGCTGATGTTACTGTACCTGAATCTTCAAGACATCTTGATAAGTTTCTTGGAGCTAAACCTCTATTGTGATATTCATCTTTAAACATTTTTCCTGGAAGTGCAATACCTAAATACTGGTCTGCACATAATATGTTTACAAATAAGCAAGATATTACTGTAACAAGTACTAATGAACCTGTACTCTTTGCTTTTTCCAATAATTTATTTGCTATACATGCCATCATACCTGTAGCTTCAAGAACACCACCAAATGTCATAGCACTCATAATCAAGGATATCGTCCACATCATACTTTGCATTCCACCGCCTGTTAACAGTTGATCAACCATTTCATGACCAGATTCAGCAACAGTACCATATTGAAGTACATCAAGAACTGAGCCAAAATCTCCACCTTGGAATATTGTGCATACTGCACCAAGTCCAACGCCTAAAATCAAACCTGGTATTGCAGGGATTTTTAAAGCAACAGCTCCAATTGTAATTACAGGAACTAACAAAAATAATGGATTAATAATGTATATACTTGATATTGCATCTAGAATACCCTGAATTGCGCCGGAATCAAGTTCTTTTCCTGCATATTGAAAACCAAGTATTACGTAAATAATTAATGCTATACCATATGATAAACCTGTTGTATACGTCATATGTTTAATGTGGTCGAATAAAGTTGAACCTGCCATTGCAGGGGCCAAGTTTGTAG
>JBASLQ010000054.1:0-6771 GCA_049656425.1 Sedimentibacter sp. | reverse complement strand
GCTTTTTCTACAGCAGCTTGTATATCCTTTACAGTAACCTTTGAATCGTCAAATGTAACATTTAGCTTTTCAGTTGCAAAGTTTACACTTGCATCCGTAACACCCTGTACTTTCTTAGTAGCTTTTTCAACTGTCTTAGCGCAGGATGCACAGGTCATTCCTTGAATTTTAAGACTTTTTTCCAATCATTACACCTCATTTCTTATTTGTATTACTAGTAGTAGCTTGTGTTTTTGGTTTTGGTTTATTTAAATCACAGCAATCCATTCTACCTGTACCAAAAGTTTTTTCATTCTCTTTAGCCAATCTGTCAAGCCAGTTCTTAATAAATTTAAACATTAATACCACTCCTTTATTTTTGTATTATTTTTTCTAAGATATTAATTATTTCATCAACTTTTTCTTCATTTTTATCTTCTTTAATAGCTTCTTTTACACAATGATGAATATGTTGTTTTAGAATCAATACATTAGATTTTTTTAAAAGTGCTTGTGCAGCAATTATTTGATTAGATATATCAACACAATATCTGTCATCTTCCAGCATCTTAATTATTCCTTCAATTTGTCCTTTAGCTGTCTTTAAAGATGCAACAGCATTTACTTTCTCTTTATTCAATAGAATCTCCTCCTCATATATTTATTATTATCATAATTGTGTGATATATACAGTTTTATAGTACCATACCCTTGGGGGGGGTTGTTATATGTATAGTAACAAGAAGTTATGGAGAAATTGTGAAGATTTAAAAAATATTTTTTGGTTTTGTTTTATTTATATTGTTAAGTGTTCAGTATTATAGTATATCTGTCCTATTTGAACAGATGTTTTTATAATTCTCCGTCTAATAATAATCGATACGGTTCTTGAAAATGAAAAACCGTCAGACTGCGCAAAAACATAAATTCGCAGTCTGATGTCCCATTGTCACATTCCATTAGTTAATAAATTCAATTGATTCAATATTTCTTCTAGTTCTTCTAATCTTTCTCCGTAATCCGCCCAGTTTCCATTCTTTTGAGCTTCTGTTGCTTCATTAAAAATCAAAGTTGCTTGGTCTAATGTTGGCTCCATTACTATTTTATCACCATAGGAAACAACCACCATTTTCATTTCAGGGAAGTTACTTTCTGTATCTGACTTAAGATAAATAGGCTCTACATAAAGCAATGACTCTTCTATTGGCACTACTAGTGTGTTACCCCTTAAAACAGTTGAACCAATCTGGCTCCACAATGTAATGTGATGAAATTACAGTATCCTGGTCAATTTTTGTTTCAATCATATTGGGTCCTGGTATTGTCTTGGTTTTTGGGAATTTATACAATACAAGCTCACCATAATTTTCTCCATCGTTTCTTGCAGCCAACATGGCAATCATATTATCCTTGTTTTGAGGAGTGTATTGTGTTGTTAAAATAAATTCAACATCATCTTCCTCAGGGAGCTTGAACATTAAATAGCTTGAACCTACAGGCTCTTCACCATTATTCATATATTTTTCATTTGCAATATCCCAATAATCTTCTCTTCCAAAGAATACTGTAGGATTTTCAATATGATATAATCTATACATATCTGACTGCACATCAAAATAAATCTGTGAATATCTCAAATGATCTCTTAAACCTTTTGGCATTTCAGTCATAGGTTTAAATAAATCAGTAAATATTTTATCATATGACTTAATTATTGGGTCAGTCTCTTCATTTTTCTCAAGTGAAGGATTATACCCCTTAAGAGTTACATACAATATCAATAATGAAACTACACATATAATAATTAATTTAATATTTTTTTCATAGCAACACCTTATCTTAATTTTATCATTCATATTTTTATGTTCATACATTAACATAATTATGAAGTAACTGTGGAATTTTTAAATTTATATAAGATTGATATTTATTAAATTTTAAATCTAAACAATTTAGCTTCTAAAAAAGAACTAGTCAATTTATGCTAGTTCTTATAATTTATTAGTATTTTCAACCTTGTACATAATAAAAAACAAATACCGATACTGCAATTAACACAGTTAAATATAATATTGAAGTGCTTAATTTAATTTTATTATTAACTAAATCATTATTATATTCAGTACCATTTTTTGAAAGTATTTTGTAAACTACAATTCCTATAATTATTAAAATTAAACTCAATAAATGAGAAATAGAAAATGGACCCCATATCATCGGATTTATTCTAAAGAATTCAACAATTCCTCTAATTATAGGGAATGAAATCAAATAAATTGCAAATAATTCTCCGTCAAATTTTTTATGATAACTTCTTCTCCATAAAAATACAAATAATATATAATCCAAAATAAATTCATATACTTGCGCAGGATGTAATATCTGTCCGACATAATTAATACCCCATGGCATTATATTATTCATAGTTTTTCCAAAAACATCACACCCCACTCTTCCGATTCCTTGAGCTAACGGTAATGCTGTAACAATAATATCGGCTAGCTTTAAAAATGACTTTTTCTTTTTGACAGTATAAATATAGCCAGCGACAATAGCTGTAAAAATGCCTCCATGAATTGATAATCCCCCCTCATAAATTTTAAAGATCTCAACAGGATTATTAAAATAAATTGATGGATTATAGAATAATATATAGAATAATCTTGCTCCAACCACACCTGATATGATTGTAATTAAAACTAAATCTGTTATTGTTTCTGAACTAATATCCCTTTTTTTTGCTTCATTTATGGCAAAAATTGTTCCTACAACAATACCTACTGCTACCGCCACCCCAAAAAAATATATATGAAATGGACCAATACTAAATAACTCTTTCATTATAAACACCTCGCTTTTTTGTCATACTGCTAATTCTGTTAAAGATTTAAAAATAAAAATTATATTCATCTAATTATCAAATAATTAGGTTAAATAGTAAGCATTATTTTATATAATTTAGAGGATTTTGCGGTACACCATTGATTCTATATTCAAAATGAACATGATTTCCTGTTGAATAACCTGTAGAACCTACTAAAGCAATTGTTTCTCCTTTAGAAACCGCTTGTCCTTTACCAACTAGTAATTTAGATGCATGAGAATAAAGAGTTGAAATTCCTCCTCCATGATCTATAATTACATAATTACCGTAAGACCAATGGTACCCGGAAAAAATAACAATTCCATCATTAGAAGATACGATCGGCTGTCCATATGGACCTGGTATATCAATTCCACGATGATTTGACCATGCTCCGGTTATCGGATCAGCTCTTCCTCCAAAGTAAGATGATATTCTGCTATATCCATGTAAAGGCCAAATCATTCCACCTCCAGAAAATTCACCTGCTCCCTGTAGAGATAAAATGTCTCTTTCAATTTGACTTGATTGGGCTTCTTCAGCAGCCATTAATAATTCAAGGGATTTAATATCCTGCTCAAGGCTTGAAATATATTCGCTTCATTCCTATATTCTAATATTTGGTTTTGTATACTTGCTTGTTTGTTTTGCAAATCATTAATGCTTCCCCCGGCATTAAATGGTGTAAAACTTTCAATGGCAAATATTATGCTCAAGCTTAAAATTATAGATTTCTTAAACATACGTATTCTCCCTGTCAAATAAATTATGTATTCTACAAATAATGACAAAGATATCAAAATATTATGGAGTTTCTATGGAGAAATTTATTTTTTATCTCCACAACAACTTCATAATTTAAATTTATACTGTACCCATAGAAATTAAAAAAAGGAGAGATAGATATGTTTAAAAAAGTATTAGGTTTAACTGCCGCGGTAGTAGTCATTTTAGGATTAGCTTCAGTTTCTCTTACAAAAGTAAGTGTAGATAAATTAATAAGCAATCCTGTATATGCACAAACATCTGTTACAAATAATAATTCATATAGTAAATATGATATGATTGAAACAATGAGAAATAATGGCTTCAGTGATATAGCAGATGATTTGGAAAACGGTGATTACAAGTCGATGGATGATTTCATGAATAATTTGACTGAAGAGGATTATCAAAAAATGATTGATTTAATGAGAGAAACAAATCCTCAAATGGCAGATATGATGGAAGGCATAGAAAGAGAACAAATGATAGAAATGCATAATGCCATGGGAGGAGCCGGTGGTTGCCATGGAAATAATAGAAATAATGGTAATGATGAATTTGAAGAAACAAAGACAGTTTTATAAACAATAAAATTGAAAAATATATATAAACAGTATTCAAAATTTATTGAATACTGTTTATATATATAATTATATTTAATCAAATTTAATCAATTTTTAATAGCCTTGCATTTATAGCTACGATGATTGTACTTAAAGACATTAATACTGCTCCCAAGGCAGGACTTATAACTATTCCCTGATTATATAATATTCCGGCTGCTAAAGGTAACGCAACCACATTATAAGCAGTAGCCCATATCAAGTTTTGAATCATCTTTTTATAAGTAGCTTTAGATAATTTTAAAATATTTACTACATCCAGCGGATTACTCTTAACAAGAATAACATCTGCAGTTTCAATGGCTACATCTGTACCTGCACCGATTGCTATTCCTAAATCTGCTTTAGCCAATGCTGGTGCATCGTTAATTCCGTCACCGGTCATGGCTACCATTTTTCCTTCGTTATGCAGCTCATCAATTTTATTTGATTTATCCTGAGGTAAAACTTCTGCAAATACTTTGTCTAAATTAAGTTTGTTTCCAACATAAGAAGCCGCTTTTTGATTATCTCCCGTAAGCATTATAGATTCAATATTCATAACTTTTAAAGTATCAATAGCTTCTTTGGAAGTTTCTCTTATAATATCTGATAAAGCAATATATCCGATAAGTGTTTTATTTTCTATTACAAATACTACCGTCTTTCCTTCTGCGGCAAGTTTTTCATATTGGCTTTCATCAAATGATACGCCTTCTCTTCTCATATAACCGGGGCTTGCTATCATAATGTTTCTGTTGTCAACCATTGCTTTTAATCCTTGGCCTGTAATATTTTGATAATCCTTGACTTCTTTTATTTCAAGGTTTAATTTTTCACCTTCTCTAACAATTCCTTTAGCAATTGGATGATCTGAATTTGACTCAAGGGAATATGCTATTGATAATAATTCATTCTTAGAAATTCCTATTTCAAAAACATCAGTAACACCAAATTTGCCTTCTGTCAAAGTACCCGTCTTGTCAAAAACTACAGCATCTAATTTTCTTGCATTTTCAAAAGCTGCTCTGTCTCTGATTAACAATCCTCTTTTAGCACCAATGCTTGTAGACATTGAAGTAACAAGCGGTGTGGCTAAGCCAAGTGCATGCGGGCAAGAAATAATCACAACCGTTACTGCTCTTTCAATCGCAAAGCTTAAATCTCCGCTAATTAGCATCCATACAACAAAAGTTGCAGTTCCTGCTGTAACTGCTATATAGAACAACCACTTAGCAGCAATATCAGCTAAGGTTTGAGTTTTTGACTTTGAAGCCTGTGCCTCACGAACAAGTTTAATAACTTGTGACAGGAAGGTTTGATCTCCAACCTTGCTAACTTTAAATTTTAATAATCCTTCACCATTAATAGAACCCCCAATTATCTCATCTCCTGCCTTTTTTTCTACTGGTACCGATTCTCCTGTAATCATTGATTCATTAACATCAGAATTTCCATCATAAACTATCCCATCTATTGGAATTTTCTCTCCAGGTTTAACTAATACTGTATTCCCTTCTTCTAATTGTTTAACCGTAACATCAGTAATATCACCGTTGTCCTTAATTAGATGTGCTGTCTCAGGCATTAATTTTACTAATTCCTCCAAAGCCTTTGAAGCACCCATTACTGACTTCATTTCAATCCAATGCCCTAAAAGCATAATTACTATCAAAGTAGCTAATTCCCAGAAGAAATCATGGCCCTTTAGTATAAATATCGTAAATGAACTGTAAACATATGCAACAATTATTGCAAGAGCTATTAAGGTCATCATTGCAGGTGATTTTTGTTTTAATTCATCCTTAGCACCTGTAAAAAACGGCTTACCTCCATAAAAGAATAGTATAGTCGAAAGAGCAAACAATATATAAGAGTCACCATTGAATCTCCAATTTACCCCTAAAAACATTTGTATCATAGGTGAAAGTATCAAGATAGGAACGGTTAATATTAAAGATATAAAGAACCTTTTTTTAAAATCCTTAACCATCATAGCATGATGGTCGTGATGGTTTTCATGGTTTTCATGATTACTTTCATGATGGTCGTGACCTCCATGATTCAAATGCTCACTGTATTCATGATTCATATGGTTCTGTTCCATATTTCTATCTTGTGTATGTTTCATATTACTATGGACTAAAACGTCATTATTGCTTTTATCATTGTTATTATGATTATGCATACAATCCCTCCTAACTTTTCCACACTAAATTATATTTATTTTAATATTACCCATTAATTTATTTTATAATCATACTATTTCAAATCAGTAAGTTTTTCTATGTGTTTTAATAAAAGGCTCTTGATAAAAATATTATCAAGAGCCTTTTAAATAAAAATGGTACTAATACTATTTTAAACCATAGCACCAGCCATTTTTTTACATTCATCTGCACACATACGACAAATGTCTGCACATTTCTTGCAATGGTCATCTTTAAACATCGCACATTCTTCTGCACATTTTTTACAAATCTGAGCACACACCTTGCAATGTTCTGTTGAGAAGCTTCCTTCCATTGACATAGTAGCAACTGACATTTGACACATCATTGC
>JBASLQ010000053.1:0-1793 GCA_049656425.1 Sedimentibacter sp. | reverse complement strand
TTGAGGGTATTTATCAGTCATTTTTCTTGGTGCTACATATGCTTCAAAACCCAATACAGGCTTTATGCCCTGCTTTTTTGCTTGCTTAAAAAACTCAACCACTCCATACATAGATCCATGATCTGTAATTGCTATAGAATCCATGTTAAGTTCTTTTGCCTTTTTAACAAGTTCTTCTATTCTACATGCGCCGTCAAGAAGGCTAAATTCTGTATGCACATGCAAATGAGTAAATTTATTGTTTCCCATATGCCACTCCTTATAGCTGTATTCTAACATTTAATCTTCATTTATTCAATTGATTTCCCCTTAATAATTAATAAATATTAAAGTGTTAAAAAAATAGAACATATAGGCATATGCTCCAATTCATTATCTTTATCACTAAATTTTGATTTTATCTATTGTTACAAAACTCCATATACAAAAATTCCTATTATTCCTGTAGCCACCATTACTTTTATAGGATCTGACTTGTATTTTCTAAGCACAAATACTCCTAAAGCAACTAAAATAATTGATATGAAATTAATGTCACTTAATTTCATGTTCATTAATGTAACACCTTCAGTTTTAAATACTGCCAGCATAAGTATTGACAATCCTGCTGAAGCAATGAGAGATACTACTGCAGGTCTTAATCCTTTCAATATACCCTGTATTGCTGAAATATTCTTATATTTAAAATAAAAGTAAGATAATATCAACACTATAATACACGATGGAGTAACACATCCAACCGTTGCTATTATTGCACCAGGCAATCCTGCAACCTTTGTACCTACAAATGTAGAAGCATTAATAGCAATAGGTCCCGGTGTCATTTGCGATATAGTCAACAAATCAGCAAACTCGCCTAAAGTGAGCCATTTATGTATTTCCAGCACCTGATTTTCTATAAGCGGCAATGCCGCATACCCGCCGCCAATACTGAATAATCCAATTTGAAAAAAACTCCAGAATATTTCTAAATAAATCATATCTGCTCACCGCCCTTTTTTAGCACCTGATAATAAAATGCTCCAAAAGCACCGCTTAGAATTATTATTAAAGCAGCATTTATGTCAAATACAACAGCAGCAATCAATGATATTAGCATTATGGATATGGAAATTTTGTTTTTAGTTTTTAAAATATCTTTTGCCATTTTGATTATAACATCTATTATTACAGCAGCTACACCTGCACGCATCCCCAGAAGCAGTGCATTTATAATTTTATTAGCTTTAAAAGCTGCATAAAACTGAGAAATAACTGTAATTATTATTAAAGGAGGGAGAACAGTTCCTAATATTGAAACAAGTGATCCTAAAACTCCCGCCAGTCTGTATCCAACCATAATTGATGTATTTACTGCTATAGGTCCCGGAGCTGATTGCGATATAGCAACTAAGTTTAACATTTCTTCTTCATCAATCCAATTCAGCTCTTCTACAAATTTTTTTCTCATTAAAGGTACAATTACATACCCTCCACCAATTGTAAAAGCGCTCAAAGAAAATGTTGAAGAAAACAGCTTCCAGTAAAACTTTAAATTTTTTTCCATCATTATATCCTCTTAATAAATTTTCCGGCACTTCGCCGGTTGTTCCCTGCACTATCATAACCAATAATTCAATTGCATTTATTACATATTACATTAATGGAGAAAGTATTTTAAGAATTGTTCTGACAATTCTTCTTAATTTAGATATATCTTTGACATTTTTCAATAATATTTTCTCGCTTACTTCAAATGCATTTAAAGAGCTTTGTTTTACTTCTGCCACACTCATAGTGTTGTACATCCAGAC
>JBASLQ010000052.1:0-2358 GCA_049656425.1 Sedimentibacter sp. | reverse complement strand
AGCAGGAATAAGAAAAAAAAAGAAGGATATGGCTTTAATATTCAGTGAGTTTCCATGCAAAGCAGCAGGAACATTTACTACAAATATTGTAAAAGCCGCACCTGTAAAATGGGATATGGAAATAGTAAACAATCACCTTTCGTTCAAGCTGTTGTAGTCAACAGCGGTGTGGCAAATGCATGCACCGGAACTGTGGGAATGGGTTACTGCAAAGATATGGCAGTCACTGCAGGCTTAAGTTTAGGAATAACTACTGAATCAGTTCTTGTAGCATCTACAGGTTTAATCGGAAAGCAAATTCCAATAGATAAAATTAAAATAGGTATTCAAAATCTTGTACCAATTTTAGGAAACACTTTAGAGGATGGAATACTTGCCGCTGAAGCAATATTGACAACAGATACTAAGAAAAAGGAAATTGCTGTTTCTATTGAATTAGGCGGAAAGACGGTAGTCATAGGAGGAATGAGCAAAGGCTCTGGCATGATTCATCCAAACATGTGCACAATGCTCAGCTTCATCACAACAGATGCATCAATTTCAAAGCAATTACTTCAGGAAGCATTAAGCTCAGATGTAAAAGATACTTATAACATGATTTCTGTAGACGGTGACACGTCAACTAATGACACGGTGCTTCTGCTTGCTAACGGATTGGCTGGAAACCCGGAGATAATAGAAAAAAATCATGATTATGAAAAATTTTACAAAGCTTTAAATTTTGTAAACACATATTTGGCAAAAAGAATTGCTGAGGACGGCGAAGGAGCTACATCACTTTTTGAAGTTAAAGTAATAAATGCAAAAGACAAGGAACAAGCAGCAAAGTTAAGCAAGTCTATTGTTTCATCAAATTTAACAAAAGCATCTATTTTTGGGCATGATTTAAATTGGGGAAGAATACTGTGTGCAATGGGTTATTCCGGAGCAGAATTTGATCCTGATCAAGTTGATTTGTATTTTGAAAGCAAATCAGGAAAAATCAAGTTAATAGAAAATGGAATTGAACTGCTTTATAAAAAAGATACTGCCGCAAATATTTTATCTAATTCAGAAATAACTGTAATTGCAGACATTAAAATGGGCGATGCAAAAGCAACAGCATGGGGATGCGACCTGACATATGATTATGTAAGAATTAATGCATCATACAGTTCATAAAAAATGAAGAAAATTAATAAAGGAAGAGGAAGTAATAATATGGATATAGATTTAATGCTGAGAAAAGCAAATGTGTTTATAGAAGCTTTACCGCAAATTAAGGATAACAGCAATAAAGTTGTTGTCATAAAATATGGAGGCAGCGCAATGATTGATGAAGAACTTAAAAAAAATGTGGTTGAAGATTTGGCCTTATTAAAAATAGCAGGCTTTAAACCAATTGTTGTGCACGGCGGCGGAAAAGAAATCAACAAATGGGTTGATAGACTGGGAATAAAAAATACATTTGTAAACGGTTTGAGAGTAACAGATGAACAAACCATGGAAATTGCAGAGATGGTTTTATCAAAATTAAACAAGGAATTGGTTCAAATTATGGAAAGCAACGGCGTTAAAGCTGTAGGTATAAGCGGCAAAGATGGAGGAACCATTAAAGTAAACAAAAGATTTGTAAATGATTTAGATATTGGCCTTGTCGGTAAAATTAAAAAAGTTGATACCTCGTTATTAAATACTTTGTTGGACAATGATTTTACTCCAATTATCAGCCCTATCGGATTAGACGATCAGTTTCAAGAATACAACATAAATGCCGATGATGTTGCATGTGCTGTTGCTACAGCAGTAAAAGCCGAAAAACTTGTATTTCTTACAGATATTGAAGGCGTGTGCAGGGACCCGAAAGATTCATCTACTTTGATTTCTGAATTAACGGTTCCTGAAGCAAAAGAGTTTTTAGACAGCGGAAATGCAGGAGGCGGAATGTTGCCTAAACTAATTAATTGCATCGATGCAGTTGAAAACGGAGTTTCACGCGTTCATATTTTAGATGGCAGAATTCAGCATTCATTACTGCTGGAATTTTTTACAAATAAAGGAATCGGAACAATAATATTAAATAGCGAGAAGGGAGCAAATCAATGAACAAAACAAATTTTATAGAAGAGGCAGAACAGTCTTTGCTGCACACTTATAAGAGGTATGAAATAATTCTAGACAAAGGGGATGGCGTATATTTATATGATACCGATGGAAAACAATACTTGGACTTTGCAGCAGGGATAGCGGTATTTGCTTTAGGCTACAATAACAAGGAATACAACGACGCTTTAAAAGCACAAATAGATAAATTAATCCACACATCCAATTATTATTATAATATACCGTCAATAGAAGCAGCAAAAAAAGTATTAGCAG
>JBASLQ010000051.1:0-1582 GCA_049656425.1 Sedimentibacter sp. | reverse complement strand
GATCTGTTTACAGCAATAAGCATATCGGTTATTTCTCTTCCAAATGGCGTAGTTCTGAATTTTGTGTCTTTACATAAATAACCGTTTAAAAAAACTTCATTAGGATGTTTTTTAATTTCTTCCAGTTCAAACTCATCTGGAACTAATATATCTCTTACAAAAACTCGCAGAAGCAATTTGTTGCATGTGTCTTCATATCTATTATAAGATCGGAACTGACCATCAATGACTACATAATTTCCAATGTCCATACTTATATCGTTTATTATCCTCTCGGATATTATTACAGGCAGCAAATCTTTGGTATCACTTAATCTAGGCACTTCTAAATAAAATTCATAAAACTTTTCTCCAAATACTTCATGGCTGAATTCCAAATTACTGTTTATTTTACCAACTATCCTTATATAATTTGACTGCATCTGTTTATCGTTCATATCCATTTTTTCCCCCTAAAATTTGTCTTATATATTTCATAATATTCAAAGGAAATTAATATATGATAAAAAATTATTGAAGTTTAATTTTTTATGTTATATAATATGTTGATATAATACATAGTTACGGGTTGACGCCAACTAGGATATCAAATGAATATTCCTTTGCAATCTGTATCTTCTATTAGAAAAGAAAGGACGATAATATGAAATTAGGTATAGTAGGACTTCCAAATGTAGGCAAAAGTACATTATTTAACGCAATAACTTCAGCTGGAGCTGAATCTGCAAATTATCCTTTTTGTACAATTGAGCCAAATATAGGTGTTGTGGATGTTCCTGATAAAAGATTAGATTTTTTGACAAAAATGAGCAATTCGGGCAAAACCGTTCCTGCAGTTATAGAATTTTTTGATATAGCCGGTTTAGTAAAAGGTGCAAGCAAAGGTGAAGGTCTAGGAAATAAATTTCTCTCCCACATTAGAGAAGTGGAATCTGTTGTACATGTAGTCAGATGCTTTGATGATGAAAATGTAATACATGTTGAAAATACAGTTGACCCCAAAAGGGATATTGAAATTATAGAGTTAGAACTTGTACTTGCTGATTTAGAAGTTATGTGCAAAAGACTTGAAAGGCTTTCTAAAGTAATTAAAAATGACAAATCTCTTCAACCAGAATTAGAATTGACGGAAAGAATTGTTAAAGCATTAGAAAATGAACAGCAAACTCGCTTCTTAGACTATACGGAAGAAGAACAAAAGCTTCTTAAAACATTTAATTTAATTACAGCAAAACCAGTTCTTTATGTTGCAAATGTTGATGAAGATTATTTAGATAATCCTTCTGCCAACAAATACGTTGATGCAGTAAAACAACATGCTGCTGTTGACAATTCAGAAGTAATAACAGTATGCGGAAAAATAGAAGAAGAAATTTCAGCTCTTGATGATGACGAAAAGAAAGAATTTCTTCAGGAATTAGGGTTAGAAGAATCTGGTCTTGATAAACTTATTAGAGCAAGCTACCATCTTTTAGGATTAATAAGTTTCTTTACAACCGGTCCTATGGAATCTAAAGCATGGACTATTATAAAAGGAACAAAAGCTCCCCAGGCAGCAGGTAAAATTCACTCAGATATAGAA
>JBASLQ010000050.1:0-1754 GCA_049656425.1 Sedimentibacter sp. | reverse complement strand
GAATAGTTTTTATGTTAAGTTTAGTTGTAATATTAGTATTTTCGTCGGTTACAGCTTTTGCTGAGAGTACAAATGAAATTGTCATCGCCATTGATTCAAGCAAAGTTGAATTTAATGATGATTTAGGATTCCCTTTTCTAGATGAAAACAACAGGACAATGGTTCCGTTCATGGCCACTCTGGTAAAATATGGAGCAACCGTTACATGGAACGATGAAAACCGTAGCGCTGTTGCTGTAAAAGGCGACATTACAGTAGAAGTTCCTATTGGACAAAATTACATATTGAAAAATGGAGAAAAAATAGATACTGATACTGCAGCTAAAATTGTAAATGAAAGAACATATTTGCCTATTAGAGCAGTTATTGAAGCATTTGGATCTGAAGTACAATGGGATAAATCATTGAAAACTGTTGTTATTACTACAGAACCAATAGATGCCAAAGCAATTTTCACTGCAGCAAACGACAAATCATATGATTGGGAAAACTATGATGCAGACGTAACAATGGATATGTCAATGGCTATACCTGATGATAATGGCACTATTCAAACAATGAAAATGAATATGTACATAACAATATTTATGAATCCTATGAAAGCAAAAATCAGTGCTGACATGGTAATGGATGTACTTGGAGAAGAAATTTCACAGCCTGTAATGGATATGTATTTATCATTAGATGATAACAGCTATACCACATATATTGGAACGAATGACAGCACAGGTAAACTTACTTGGATGAAATCAACAGTAGAAGATGAAATGCTTACGAAACTCATGAATTATGATAAAGAAAAAATTCAAGCTAACAAAGAATTAATGGCTAAGTATATAAAAGATGTTAAATATTTTGGTAAATATACTGATGAAGCAGGAAAAACTTTGTTAAAAATGGAATATACAATGTCCTCAGATATTTATAAAGATATGCTTGGAGAATATGTAGAAGAATTGTCAGCTTCAATTAATGAGCAAGAGCAAATGACTGCAGAAATGCTCAAAGGCCTTGTTGAAGGCAATATGGGAGACCTTACTTTCATTGTTTATATTGATGAAGCATTAGGCGAAATAGTAAAATATGAAATGGATTTAGGTACTATGATTTCAAACATAGTATCTGGCATGACTGAATCAATGGCAGATATAACAGAAGAAGATATGGCAGTTTTAAATGGATTAAGGGCTACAATGGTTATGGAAATTTTAAATGTTAATGAAGCTGAAGAATTTGAGATTCCGGCAGAAGCATTAAAAGCTACAGAAATGACTGAAATGTTGGAACAAATGGAAGATGCAACAGAAACTGAAGTAACAGAATAAACCGTTCCTCAGTAAAATTAATTTTCAAAAAGTAAGGGTGCTCGTCTTATGAGCACCCTTTATTTATAACCTCAACCCGCCGTTAACTGACAGCACTTGTCCTGTAATATATGAAGATTCGGAACTCGCCAGAAACAATACTGCATTTGCAATTTCTATAGGTTCTCCCAATCTTTTAAGCATTGTTTTTTCTTTAATGGAATTCAACACTTTTTCTGGTACAGTAGCCATCATTTCTGTATTTGTATATCCCGGTGCAACTGCATTTACTCTTATGTCTTCACCTTTTCTGGAAAATTCCTTCGCCCAGGATTTAGTAAGTCCTATTACTCCTGCTTTTGTTGCAGCATAGTTTGACTGGCCTACATTACCGAATTCTCCAACTACTGATGATATATTAATTATTGAACCGCTTTTATTTTCCTTCAT
>JBASLQ010000049.1:0-5160 GCA_049656425.1 Sedimentibacter sp. | reverse complement strand
ATGGGAAGAGCAGAAGTCAGAGCATCAATGGCTTTGGAAAAGAACCCAATTGAAGCATGTAATGAAGTACAGAGAAAATTTTGTCCTGATCTATTCAATAATTTCGGACAAATTACTGATCCACGACACCAGAGTTATATTACATAAACGGGAAGGGTCATGCTAGGTCAGATGTATTATAAGAGAATTGCCGGTATCACAAGTATGCAGGATATGACTTACAAATTTAATAAACCAGAGATAGTAAAAAACACGGCATTTTTTATGGGTGTGGAATAGATGACTATTTACCCCATCATGTCACAGAAAATGATTACTATATAAAATATGTTGTTAAATTAACTCAATTAAGATATACTTATAGTTGAAAAGAAGCATTATGATTTATAAATCAAACTGGAAGGTGATTGAATGTTAAATGTAAAGAAGAAAGCTCATAGATTGATTGATGCATTGCCGGAAGACCAAGTAGCGTATATTATAAACATAATAGAAGGAATTAAAGGTATAAGCATATCAGATGAAATTCCGGATGAATTTGATATGTATTTAATTAAAGAATCTGAAGAGGATAATGATGACATAATGATTTTAGACAAATTCGTAGAAGAACTTGGATTTAAGGCAGATGAATTACAGAACTGAAATAAAAAATAAAGCAAGAAAATTCATAGAAAAACAAAATCCGGAACAGCAGAAAAGAATATTAAAAACCATATACAGGATACCTAACGGAGATATAAAAAGGCTTACAGGACAAAATGGTTTGTATAGATTAAGAGTTGGTGATTATAGAATTATATATTCTATGGACAATAATAAGTTGGTTATATTGATTATGAATATAGGAAACAGGGGGGACATTTACAATGACTTATGATGGAGATAAGAAATGTCTCCCTGTTTTTGTTCTATTATGTTTTAAACAAAATAAAGCGTACAATAGAATAATCTTAATATCATTATCATCAGAAGTTTAGAAGACATCCGAATTAGCATGGAGGATATAGAATATGGAATTTAAATTAAAGAAAGCAAAATCTGTTCTTTTTAATACTAATTTTTCACATAACAAAAAGTGATGATTACACACCTCTATCATAAGCAAGAATTTCATCTAAAGTATAGGGGTTGCCTTCGCATAATTTCACAAGAGCTTCTACTTGGTTTACTCCATTTCGGTAGCAGCTTTCAATGTAACTTTTTATCGCTGCATAATGCCTTGCACTTTCAACATTCTGGAATTGCCACGAAACTTTCATTTTACTTTTAACTCCACGAAGTGCTCTTTCACTTAATTATCCCTATATAAGGATAACTTAGCGAACGCCTGCTCAGGGTTTTCAAAAGAAAACAGAAACAAGTCATGACATTCAGAAGCTTTGATAGCTTACACTATCTTTGCAACAGTATGGGAATGATTAATTTATTGCGCACAAAAAATAAAAATCTTTATACAACCATAGCTTCAATCTTTGATTAAATCTCAATTTACAAATTACTGGAATTTTTCTATCAATTTAGATTGGGTGTGAACTGTAACAAAGATTTACCTTTCAGAGCGAATAAAAATAATTAATTTTGACATATTTATTTAAACATTATATAATTATAACTAATACATTAAATATAATAGAATGCTTATTGAGAGGAAAATATGAAATATTTAGATAATATAAATTCACCCACAGACTTACGACTGTTAAAAATAAGTGAATTAAATATACTCAGCAATGAATTGAGAGATTACATAATTAACAGCGTATCAAAAACAGGAGGACATTTAGCTTCTAATTTAGGAGTTGTTGAACTTACAATTGCACTGCATTATGCATTTAATACTCCTGAGGACAAAATTATTTGGGATGTAGGACATCAGGCATATGTCCATAAAATATTGACAGGCAGAAAAAATGAAATGTCTACATTAAGACAGTTAAATGGATTAAGCGGTTTTCCAAAACGTGCTGAAAGTGAATATGATTCTTTTGATACAGGACACAGCAGCACTTCAATTTCAGCAGCTATGGGAATGGCAAGGGCCAGAGATTTAAAAAAAGACAATTATGAAATTGTAGCTGTCATTGGGGATGGAGCATTAACTGCAGGAATGTCATTTGAAGCATTGAATGATGCAGGAAGAAGCAATACAAAACTCATAATAATTCTTAATGACAATGAAATGTCCATTTCACCCAATGTAGGAGGATTGTCCCGTTATTTAAGCAAAGTCAGAACAGACTCAAGATATTTAACTACAAAAAAGGACGTTGAAAAATTTTTAAACAGCATGCCTGTTGGAGGCGGAAGGTTAAAAGCATTTTTAAAAAGAGCAAAAGACGGTATAAAGCAAATGGTAGTTCCGGGAATGCTTTTTGAAGAACTTGGTTTAACATATATGGGTCCTATAGACGGTCATAACATAAATGATTTGCTGGAATCTTTTAAAGTTGCAAAAAATATTGAAGGCCCGCTTATAATGCACGTTGTAACCAAGAAGGGCAAGGGCTATAAATTTGCAGAACAAAGACCTTATGAATATCACGGAGTTTCTCCATTTAACATAGAAACAGGAAAAAATTTAGAACAATCAACAATTCCTACTTTTTCTGATATTTTTGGAAACAAGCTGTGTGAAATTGCTGATAAAAATGAAAATGTTGTTGCAATTACTGCAGCTATGACTGATGGTACAGGTTTAACTAATTTTGCGAAGAAATTTCCTCAAAGAATTTTCGATGCAGGTATTGCTGAGCAGCATGCAGTAACCATGGGGGCAGGACTTGCAGCTAATGGCATTGTGCCTGTTGTTGCTCTATATTCATCATTTTTGCAAAGAGCTTACGACCAGGTTATTCATGATGTTGCACTGCAGAATTTGCATGTTGTATTTGCCGTTGACAGAGCCGGACTTGTTGGCAATGACGGCGAGACGCATCAGGGAATATTTGATGAATCATTTTTAATTCAAATTCCGAATATGACAGTGATGGCACCTGCTGATTACAGAGAACTTGAAAGTATGTTGGAATTTGCAGTCAATGAGTTTGACGGGCCTGTTGCCATAAGATATCCAAGAGGAAGTTTAAAAGATTACATAAATAAAAGTTATGTAAAAATCGAAAATGGCAAAGGCGTTGTTGTAGAAGAAGGACGTGACATAACAATTGCAGCAAGCGGAAAAATGGTAATTACAGCACTAAATGCAAGAGAAATTCTTAAAAAAAGCAATATTGACGCAGAAGTTTTAAATTTAAGGTTTGTAAAACCTTTAGATGAGAATATGCTTTTAAAATCAGTAAACAAAACTAAAAAAGCAGTTATAATAGATGAAGCTCCTCCTTGCGGAGCTGTCGCAGTTAATATTAAAGTAATTCTTCCAAACACAGTTGATGTTATGCTTAAAACATTGCCGGATAAATTTATTAAGCAAGGCTCAATTGAAGAACTGTTAAAGGAAAACAGAATGGATGCACAAAGCATAGCAGATGATATTATAAATTTTTTGGAGGGAAAAAATGAGACCAATAATTGGAATAACAATTGATAAAAATATGAATGATGGGTTTTATTATCAAAAAGTGAATGAATGCAATTTAAATGCTGTTTCTCAAAATGGCGGACTTCCAATAATGCTTCCAATAACAAATAATGAAGAAATTATAGATGTATATTTGAGCATGATTGACGGGATTTATTTTACCGGGGGAAGCGATATTAATCCATTGTTATTTGGGGAAGACCCTATTAAAACTTTAGGTTCTGTTGATTATGACCGAGATGAATTTGAAATCAAATTGTATAAAAAAGCTGCAATGATGAATATGCCAATGCTTGGAATATGTAGAGGCCAGCAGGTAATGAATGTGGCTGCCGGAGGAAGTTTGTATCAGGATATTTATTCCCAGAGAATAGATACAAATGGACATTCTCCAAAATTTTCTGTTGGAGGATATGAGTATCATACTGTTGAAATAATGAATGATACTAAAATCGGTGATATATTTAAAGCAGAAAAAATAAATACAAATTCGTTTCATCACCAGGCTGTAAAAGAAGTAGCTGAAGATTACATAGCAACTGCATTTACTCAGGACGGAATAATAGAAGGAATAGAATCAACAAAACTGTCATTTGCAGTGGGACTGCAGTGGCACCCTGAAATTATGTATGAAAGATATCCAATATTTAGCAATGTTTTTAAAGCTTTAACAGATGCAGCAAAAGTTTATTCAATATCAAAATAATTATCTTATTAACTGATTGAAAGGAGATTACATATGTATGATTTTGACAAGCTAATAATTAGAAAAGGTTCTAACAGCGTAAAATGGGATATGATTGCAGATAAATATAAAAATGACCATTTGCTGCCTATGTGGGTTGCTGATATGGACTTTGAAATTGCTCCGGAAATTGCGGATGCAGTAAAAAAAAGAGCAGAACATATGACATACGGTTACACATATCCTTCAGATTCTTTTTATGAAAGCATAATTAACTGGAATAAAAAGAAAAATAATTATGAAATAAAAAAAGAATGGTTGAATGTTTCAATAGGAGTTGTTCCTTCAATGAAGGCTACAATTTTAGGTTTTACTGAAGCAGGAGATAAAATATTAATTAATACGCCGGTGTACCCTCCATTTCATCATTCAGTAACAGATGCAAAAAGAGAACTTGTTACCAGCCCATTAATATTTGATGGTGAAAAATATAATATTGATTTTAATGATTTTGAAAATAAAATTAAATCAGGCGTCAAACTGTACCTTTTAAGCAGCCCTCACAATCCGGTGGGAAGAGTATGGACAAAGGAAGAACTTAAAAGAATCGTTGACATTTGTTATGAAAACAATGTAAAAATATTTTCTGATGAGGTTCATTCTGACATTGTATTTGCACAGAATAAACATGTTGTGATAAACTCTGTTTCTGAAAAAGCAAAAAACATATCCATTGTATGTGCAGCTCCAAGCAAGACATTTAACATAGCAGGTCTTAGCACATCTTATGTAATTGTAGAAAATGAAGTTGTAAGAAAACAAATGTGGGATGTCTTGTCAGGCATTGGAATTAATTCTGTGAACCTTTTTGGACTCACAGCAGGTGAAGCAGCATACGTCAACGGAGAAAAGTGGCTTGATGAAATGCTTGAAT
>JBASLQ010000048.1:0-4301 GCA_049656425.1 Sedimentibacter sp. | reverse complement strand
GTTCCCCCAAATCCTTCTGTTGTAGGTCCGTAAGGTACATAATCCAATAAGCTTTGAGCCGTTGTACGGATAACTGCTATTACATCAGCACCTTGTTTTGCTGCTGCCTGTGCCTGTATAATATCCTCATATATATTGCCTGTTGCAACAATTACATAAAGATATGGTTTGTTTCCTTCGCCTATAGTATTTAAATAGTTATCTCTTTTTGCTCTGTTATTCTTGATTTTTTCTACCATTTGCTTTGCAGTTTCATAAACTGCTTCCATAATTTTATTTTCATCGGCAATCGGCAGCTTTGTTATGTCTATCTCTCCGGCACTGATTTTTTCTGCAATTTCCTGTGGACTTTTTCCTGTGTTCACCATTGCATTTCCTATCCAAAATGCAGCACCTCTTGATAATCCACCGCCTTCCTTTATATTGTCAACCAATACATTTGGAAGTGGTTTTTCTATTTCGTCAACGCCATCTACTCCCATGAGTCTTGCAACTGTTCTTTCGACTGTTACAGTTGTATTCTTATCAATAAATTCTTGTACATCTTCTGCTATGCGACCTGCAGCTGAACGTGCACTGTCGATTAATTCCGGGTTTAGGTTTAATTTACTTTCCATAATTACCTCCCTATAAATAATTTTCTGCATCCTGAATTATTTCAGGATAAATGCCTGCCATTCTAGCTATATTTAAAGCATTTTTTGGTATGTCGCTTTTATATTTAACTTCTATTAATCTGTAATCCATATATTTGGAAATCTGGTCTATGTTGTTTATTTTCAGAATATCAGCCTCACCAGGAAGCATCAGCCCGGCAACCTGCAAGTTTTGTATTTCTTCATCACTTGCAACATTGTCATAATGCGTTGTGAGCACTGTTATGCAATTTTTCTTTTTAAGATAATTAACTACTGCCTTTGTAATTGCATATCCTTCCTTTGGATTGGTACCTCCTGCAAGTTCATCCACAAGAATAAGGCATCTTTCATCAGAATTTTCCAATGCCTCTTTTAAATTAACTATTTCTGCTCCAAAGGTACTGAGTCCTTTTTCAATGGACTGATCATCTCCAACTGAAATATATATGTGATCAAAAAGACAAATTCTGGCATGCTCGCACGGAACAAACATTCCATAGCCGGCTAAAGCCGCAATTTGTCCAATCATCCTAAGGCTTACAGTCTTTCCCCCCATATTAGCCCCTGTAATGCATATGACGTTTTTCCTTAAGTCCAAATCAATCGGCACATATTCAATATGTTTTTCCTTCAATGTTTTTTCAAGCTTAAGATTTCTACCGCCCTTCACAACCATTTCAAGTTCTAAAATTATTTCAGGCTCAATAGAGTTTGTTTTTTGTGCATAGTTAGCTTTAGCAATAATATAATCTGTTTCACCTATAATTTGAGTATTTTTATGCAGTATGTCATAAAATTTTTTTATTTCCATGGAAATACTTTGTCTGATTTGAAATTCCTCTTCTACTTCTTCATTAGACAAAATTTCATATTTGTGCTCTAGTTTGTCAATAATATTATTGTTTTTAATTTTTAAAATTACATTTAAATAATTTTCGCCGGATACCCTTAAATTAATATCTTTGATTAATTCATCAACTTTATCTTTTTGTGATTTGCTTATTGTAATCTCATTTTTCAAGTTGAATTTAATGCTGTACTTTTTTTCTGTTTCTTCTTTAATTTCTTTTATTAATAAATGAATGTTTTTTTTTATTTGTTTTTTTTCAGTTCTTATTGCTTTTAAATTTTCTGTATATTCGTCGTAAATATAAAATGTATTCAAATTTTCATGAACCGGGTCTAATAATTCAAATAATTGTGGGAGGGGCGTTAATTTCAAATCATCTATGGATATCATTCTTAAAATTTTATCCATTCTCTGTACTTGAATCAGGAAATTTTTAATTTCAAACAACTCAACTTCGTCTAATACCTGATTATTTTTAGCCCTTTTTAATGTTTCATATATATTCTTTATATGCTTGAGCACGTCAATGATATCACGCCTTTTCTCAGATTCAATAAATGCCCTAATTTTATTGAATTCATTTTTCAGGTCCGCCTCTTGACCTTTTTTAAAAGGCTCGGTCTCTTGCTTTCTTTTGATACCATATTCGGTAATTGGTTTCACTTCATTAAAAATATAATCAAAGTTTATATTTTTAATTGTATTTTCAGTCATAAAACTCTTCACTCTGCATCACCGCCCGACACCACATCAACTATTTTTACTCCAGAAAGACATTTTTTCATGTTTGCTTTAAGTATTGCACTGTCAAAAAAATATCCCGCTTGAGATACCGGATTCAAAGTAACTGCTATTACATTTATAGTATTAAGAGTTTCAACCTTGAGCCCTTTTCTCCTCAGTTCATTCCATACATTAATATCCGCAAATATCTTTGTTCCGTCTTCTATTATAACTTTAATGCCTCTTAAATATTTGTTTTCGCCTAAATCCTTTAATAAAGCAGATGTCACTGCTCCTTTAATAAAAACATATGCTGCCTTCTCATCAATAAGTTCGCTGATTTTTTTACCCCCGGTGATACTTGTTTTAATATCAGGCACAACCACATTTCCGTCACTTTGTAAGATGCAAGTCTTATTTAGCCCTTGTATAATTTTTCTTACATTATCATCAGTTTTATTCAAAGTATAGCACTCAACTGCATGAGCTGTTTTCTCCAGAACTTTTTTCATATCCCTGCTTAATACTGCGCCTGTTGCCATTATACACGCATCAGTTATCACGGGAGATGAAACAGCTTTTCTGTCTATTGCTCCGTCTATAAACACCACTTGTGCCCCATAGTGTTTTAGGCGTCTTGATATATACTTCATATCCGTGACATTGACCGGCCCTGCAATCTGAATATTGCCCCCTTGTCTGACCTTAACTATTATGACTTCGCCCATTGGTGTGCTTATACCTGTTGTTTCTAAAATTTCTGTTTTTGCATTAGACAGCATTAATGTTTTTTTAGCTGTTGCCACAAATATGCCTTCAGTAACAAAAATTGATGGTTTTTGAGTTTGAGTTACAAGGTCAATACTTTCTCCGTCACGCCCTGTAGAAGTTATGCCTATGATGAGATTATTATTTGCTGATTCTTCTATGAGATAATTGAGAGTAACTGTCTTGCCTGCATTTTTTGCAAGACCAATAATTGATATAGTTTCATAGCCATTTTCTTTAATAATCTCAATTAATCTCATAGCTCCCTCTTTTTACTTGTGGTGTACTCTGTCTCTTCTTGCCAATTTTGTTGGCTCAAGAGCTAAGTCATTTCCTTGCAACAAGCCTGCAACTCCTGTTAACGGATCTTTTTTCTTTCCTTGACAAACATCGCATGTGCATTGTAAATCAGGCAAATGTGGTTCAGTATATGTTGTTATAACGCCTTCATAGTTTCTAAGAATTACTTTGTCAGCAGACTGTGACAATACATAATTAGGCATTACCGGAATTTTTCCGCCGCCGCCAGGTGCATCAACAACAAATGTTGGGACAGCATAACCTGATGTATGTCCTCTTAAGCTTTCGATTATTTCAATGCCCTTTGAAACAGGTGTTCTGAAATGTTCAATTCCAAGTTAAAGGTCACATTGATAAATATAATATGGCCTGACTCTGTTCATAACAAGTTTATGAACTAAATCTCTCATAATATGAGGGCAGTCGTTAACTCCTCTTAACAATACTGATTGATTTCCTAAAGGAATACCTGCATCAGCAAGCTTTCTTAATGCTTCCATTGATTCAGGAGTAAATTCTTTTGGATGGTTAAAATGAGTGTTCAGCCAAATTGGATGATATTTTTTAAGCATATTAACTAAATCATCAGTAATACGCTGTGGTAAAACAACAGGTGTTCTTGAACCTAGTCTGATTATCTCAACATGAGGAATTTCTCTTAGCTTTTTAATTATATATTCAAGTTTCTCATCTGAAACTAATAAGCAATCTCCACCTGACAAAAGTACGTCTCTCACAACAGGAGTATTTCTTATATATTCAATACATTTGTCGATGTTTTCCATTGAAACTTCATCATCACATTGTCCTGCAAATCTTCTTCTTGTACAATGTCTGCAGTACATTGAGCATTGGTCTGTAATTAAAAACAATACTCTGTCCGGATACCTGTGTGTTAAGCCAGGTGCTGGTGAGTCTGTATCTTCATGCAGTGGGTCAAGCATATCAGCTGAACTAACATGAGTTTCAGCAAATGTTGGTACTGCTTGCATTCTAATTGGATCTCTTGAATCATCCTTATC
>JBASLQ010000047.1:0-4195 GCA_049656425.1 Sedimentibacter sp. | reverse complement strand
CATCAACACCATCCATATCTGGCAGCCCTAAATCTAAAATAAGTATGTCTGGATTTTGTGAAACAGTCAACATGATTGCACTGGATCCATTATCTGCATCTATACATTTATACCCTTGCGTTTCAATTGATACTCTTAAAAACTTGCGAATAGAATTTTCATCATCTACTATTAAAATGAGTGGCTCCATTAAATATTCTCCTCTCCTGATACGATATAAAAGCTAACTATTGTTCCATTAGGCACATTGTTTTTTATAGATATTTCGCCATTATGTGCCTCAATTATTGATTTGCACAATGACAGTCCCAATCCCATACCTTTTCTGTTAGAACTGCCTTTAGTGTTTCTTTGATAATGGCGCTCAAATATATGTGGAATCTCATCTTGAGAAATTCCCGGTCCATTATCACTCACCTCAAAAATCACGCGATTATTTTTTCGGAATAATGAAACTGTTATTTCACTTCCTCTTGGTGAGTAGTTGATTGCATTGTTTAGTAGATTTACAATTACTTGTCTGACTAAAATACCATCCACTTGAATTATAATTATTTCTTCAGGTATTTTTACAAAAATTTCATGCCCCGATGAATGCTTTTTTACATGTGTTACTGCTTCTGTTATTATTTCTTCAGCTGCTTCTTCTTTAATATTAAGCTTAATTCTACCTTCTTCAAATCGTGTTGTCTGAAGTATATTTTCTACTAATTCATTCAGCCAGTCAGCATCTTCATAAATACTTTGCAAAAAAGTTATCTTCACATCATCGCTTAGTTTTTCATAATTGTCATGCGCAGTACTTGCTAATCCCATTATTCCTGCGAGAGGAGTGCGAAGATCGTGAGATATGGATCTTAATATATCAGAACGCAATCGTTCCTTTTGTATTTCCATTTGTGTTTTTTGCTGTTTTTCGTATATTCTCTCACGTTCCAGTACTACCGCAATTTGTCTGGAAATAACATCAATAAATGTACGTTGAGTATTTGTAAGAGTAACATGCATATTTAGTGAAATTCCAATTACGCCAAGTGATCCGTTATGACTTATAATAGGCGCATAATACGCTTTCGCATCAGAAAAGAGCGTTGTACCATATCCACAAGGATTACCGGATTGATAAGCTTCAATAGATGCCATATAATCTGTGTCACCATTAAAAACATCTTCTCCCTTTATGGTTCTGTAAGTTGCATTACCTGAAGAGTCAAAAAAACTTACAAGCGCATCGGCATTAAATTGTTTTGAAAGTTCTTCTGCAGAAATTTCAGCCAATTCATTGCAACTTTTTACATTAAGCAGTCGTTTTGTAACAAAATATAATGATGAGATATACTTTTCCCTATCAACAACAAGCTGCCTCTCAATTTTAACCCTTATGGTAAGCATACTTGTGATAGAACCAACAATAAACATAACCAGAAAAATAATCGGATAATCAGGACTATAAACTTGAAGCGTGTAATATGGTTCAGTAAAAAAGAAATTGTAAAGAAGTACCCCGCTGATTGAAGCAAAAAAACTGTAAATATACCCTTCAGCTATATAAGAATACAATAGAATTCCAAGCAAATATATCATTACAATATTTGTTTCTGACATGTTTAAATGATTAAAAACTATTGATACTATTGTACAAATAAACATTATTAAAACCATCAGCGACATATTTTTTAAGAAATTATTTTTGTTTATCTGTTTATATTTATTTATAAAATAATTTAATTTAAACATATTATTTTTTACTCCATATAATTATTTATTATTTTTATTTTACTCTAATCTTACAGTATCGTAAATTGCCAAATATGGGAATAGCAAAATATCATCACTTTAAAAAACTCTCTCAAAACTTGATCATCATGGTCTATATTGTTATATTATTTCTCAAAATCAAAGTTATTATAGTTAAATACGTTTATTAATTTTTCGATATTTTTATATTGTATTCTCAATGCATTAATTAAATATAATTAAATGCATTTAATTTATTTGTTGACTTATTAAAGCACTATTCAAAGAAGGCACATATACTGCAGAAGCTCAAGGTAATGGGGGCATTGTAAAAGTTGAAGTAACATTTACTGCAACAGAAATAAAGGATATTAAAATCCTAAGTCAAATAGAAACTGCAGGACTTGGAGATGCAGCTCTTGAAAAAATAAGACTTAGCATACTTGCCATTCAGACATTAGCCGTTGATACAATCTCAGGAGCAACATACTCAAGCAATGCAATTCTTAAAGCAGTGGAAGACTGTGTGAAACAAGCAGGCGGACAATACAACTCATATGATCCTGAAAGACAAAAAATGTAGAAATGAATAATTCTCTACTCAATGAATTGAATGGATACTTAGATGATAATCCGGAGGATTACTGAGATTTCGCTCCATCCTTTGAAACATTGCAGACTCAAATTATGTATTATTTAACAGGAGACACAACAGTTCTTTTTGATTCACCTGAACTGCATACAATCCATGCATATATCGGTGGCAAAAGAACCGACTTAAAAGGCAACACAATAACAGGTAACTATGAATTGGTAAAGACAATGACTAACAACGCTTTGCCAACACTTTAAATAATTCTCTTCTTCTTCCCACAGACATGACAATACCAGTTGGGTTATGAAAGGATGGAATAGTGTATAAAATCGCATCTTCTCTGTTCTTTCTTTCCTTGGCGATTTTCCAGTATTGAATCCCATCGCAATCCATATTTATGCCCAAGAGTCTAATTCCTGCTGATTGAAAAACCTGCAAAGATCCTGATGTAATAAGGTTCTTTAGACCTTTTATCCGGAATCCAATCCACTATAACTTTTTTCATCTCTACACCTATTTAAACCTAAATATTGATTTCACCTGTGGCAAGGGTAATCGCAAATCCACCCACTTTTACCTTTTCATTCCCATCTTCTAATACAATCTGCGTTGATATTTTTGAAGGTCTTCCCATTTTTTCTCCTTGGATGATATTATTGGTATGATTAAGTTTTACAATCCCATAATTATACAGATAATATGTTAATGCGCCATTTGACGTTCCTGTTGCTGCCTCTTCGTCTATGTCATACAATGGTGCAAAATTTCTTACATGAATATTTCCGTCCTTTGAATTTAATGTGAAGGCATGGACACCAACTACTTCATACCTCTTAGAAAGTTCTGTAAGAGCCTTGAAATCAGGGTTAATCTTTTCCAGCTCATCCTCATTTCTAACAGGAATCATAATGTCCATTAATCCAGTTGATACTTTTTTAGGAAGTAACTCAATATCTGTATATTCATCACATATTCCCTGTTCCTTTGAATCCAATCCCATAATATTATAAAGTTCTTTTATTAGCTCTCCCGATGAAATAGTTTCAAACATCTCAGGATCTGCCATATCCATAAGTATTGAACTGTCATTTACTACAATTGCTAGTTCACCTGCTAAAGTCTGATTTACATATGTTTTACCTGGTTTAATGATTCCTTCACAAAGTAATGTATAAAAGGAACCAATTGTAGCATGACCGCATAAATCAACTTCTGCTGCAGGCGTAAAATATCTTACATTAAATTTTTCATTCCCTAGCTTCTTAATAAATGCAGTCTCAGAATATCTAAGTTCTGCTGCCGTTTTAACCATAATTTCATCCGAAGGGAAATCTGTTCCATCCGGAAGAATAACAACTCCAGCTGGATTTCCTCCAAATAGTCTATCTGCAAAAACATCAACAATACTAAACTTCACTTTACTCACCCTTTCTAATTAAATGAATTCAAAATATTCTCCTAAGCTATTTCACTGAACAAATTACCAAACAAATTTTTCTTCAATTAAGAATTCTACAAATTTAGCTAAACTTTCCGGAACACCTTTACGTCCATAGAAAACAATAACTAAGAATAGGACAAGAACGATTACAATTACTATCAAAAATTCCATATTACCATCCCATATTTCGTAATTTTATAAAATGCATAATCATTTGCATTAAATTATATCATACATCTTTCATAAATTACACAAAAATACTGCTCCCTTATTTCCAAAAGAAATGCAAATAATATTCCTCAATTGAAAAAGTAAATTCCACCCCATTTTCTTAAAAGGTGGAATTTAGTCTTACTAATCATGGGGGGTGGAATACTGCTAAAATATAAATAAAAAGACACCAACCTGTTGCAGTTGATGTC
>JBASLQ010000046.1:0-8791 GCA_049656425.1 Sedimentibacter sp. | reverse complement strand
GTTATAACCTGCCACTTAGATACCAGTTACAGTCAAATCCCCATCAACCCAAACTATGATTATTTTTATAACTATTGGTGGTATAAATAATATCTTCCGGCTAACGATTCCATTAAAGAAATTTTCTACCTTAAAATTAGTCATCACCTTTATATATTTATTATAATTTTTATATATCTATTTTTTCTCTATCATCAAACGCTTCTATCTTCCTTAATAAATGATTCAATAATTCTTCTCAATCATATTTATCAAGACATATAAAGGTGATATATGATTTTTAAAATCATGCTTTATTGTTATAGCTGTTTCGGATAGCCTATGTCTTAGCTATTATTTTTACATTGACTCTTATATAAATTGATATGAGATTTACAAGTCTTACACAGCTTTCTCAATTATCATTTTCGGCTTAGCAAATATAATTTTCCCCGCTGTGGTTTGTAAAGCTGATGTTACTACCACATCTATTGTTTCACCAATATATTTTCTGCCTAATTCTACTACTATCATAGTTCCATCATCCAAATATGCTAATCCTTGATCACGTTCCTTTCCATCTTTCATTACGAATGCAGTAATTCCTTCTCCTGGTAATACAACTGGTTTTATAGCATTAGATAACTCATTTATATTTAGAACCTCTATTCCCTGAACTTCTGCAACTTTACTCAGGTTATAATCATTTGTAACTATCTTTCCATTTAGTAATTGAGTTAACCTTAATAATTTTGAATCTACTTCTCCTATATCTTCAAACTTTTCCTCGTTAATTATTATTTCTACTCCTAATTCTTTTTGAATTTTATTGAGTATATCCAATCCTCTTCTACCTTTATCTCTTCTTAAATCATCTGAAGAGTCTGCTATGTTTTGTAGCTCCACTAAAACAAATTTTGAGATTATAAAAGGTCCTTCTAGAAATCCTGCTTTACAAATATCAGCTATTCTTCCATCGATAATAACACTAGTGTCTAATATCTTAGGGCAGGAATTGTTACTAAATACTTGAAATTTATCTTTATTGGATTTTATATTTAAAGTTACATTGCTCACTGCAGTAAAAATCTCTTCCTTTTTCCTAGTGAAAATCAATATCCCAAAATAGCCTAATAGTCCATTCAAAATTACCCGAATTATAAATCCTAAATATGGAAGTTCTACGATATCCAAAGGCTTACTAAATAGATTTGCAATTAAAAGACCTATTATTAATCCCATGGTGCCTAAAACAGTTTCATGAAAAGGGACTTTTTGTAATTCATTTTCTATTATTTGAATTAGTCTTTTCCACAATCCTATTATCTTATAAGAAAACAAATAAAATATAATTCCAATTAAAAAAGGAAAGCCTATTTTGATAGATAACTCTACCCAGCTAATATTAGATATTTTTATCAAGTTTAAGGCTCCTGAAATGTTTATCATACTAAATCCTAGTATAATTCCAGCAACCCCCACTATAAATCTCATCATTTTTCGAAACATCTTATCACCTCGTAGAATTACAGATGAAATATACCTTAAAGTACCAAGCGAGAATATTAACTCAACTGTTTAAGGCATATCTGCTCATTTATAATCAGGTTATTCCTGGAAATTAACCCTTGTGCTGTTAAAAATGTATTATTATTTATAATTCAATATAATACTAATCTTTCTAGAAAACTTCTTGTTGTCCAAAATATTGTAGTTGGTATTATATAATTCAAAATTTATTGTAATATTTAGGATTTTGAACTGTATATTCTATTCTATAGATTATCTTCATTTACCCCCAAAACGGTTATCGCTTCATGCAAGCAAGTAATCCTTAAGGGAAAATCCGGTCCCTTTTCTCCATCGGTATCACTTGTAAGGGTCTTTAGCGGGGAATCTACATAAAGTTCATCAGTCTGAAAATGCAGTAGCCCCACAGGTTCTTCCAAGTGCTCACCTTTCATAAATTTAATCAGCAATGCAGCTGAATCAACTCCTAATTCTCCCTTCAAAATAATAGCATCTAATTTACCGTCATTTCCTTTTGCACTATATGCTAATTTAAAATTTCCGGCAGTTCTTCCATTAAAAACTAGTATTGTATAGATATCTCCCTGATAATCCATATCATTAGAAATAATCTTTATAGGTATCGGTTTTAATTTTGGTATCTGTTCAATTCCTTTAAGATAATAAGCAATTTTGCCCATAGAATTTTTGATGTTGTCATTTGCATCTTGTGATACATTTGTAAAAAATCCACTGCTTGCTACATTTACGAAGTATCTGTCATTGATTTTTCCTAAATCCATCCTAACAGGGTCATTTGAAAGTATCTGTTTGCATGAATCCACAATATCTTTAGGCATTCCAATATAATTGCTGTAATCGTTAACTGTTCCAGTTGGAAGGATACCTATTGGCAAGTCAATTTTAAGCTTCATCATCTGATTTACCATTACGTTGACAGTTCCATCTCCACCGGCAATTAGTATGTGGGAATAATCATCACTAATATCCTCAAATGTTCTTTTAAGGTTTGCTGTTTCATCTATCCTTGAAGGGTTAATTATATATCCACTCTTCTGATAAATCTTTATTATGTCATCCAACCTTTTTTGCACTACACCTCTTCCAGCACTAGGATTATATATAAATTTTACTTTTTTCATCTTTATCTTGTAAGTCTCCTTTTATTCCCTTTTCTTGCCTAATTGTCTTGAATAAGAAATATCATATACCTTAATAATGTTTCTTCTGTTATGGAATTTAATTATTTCCATTATGGAGCAATATTTATCTACTAATAATACGATATAGGATTCCTTATATTTAGGTAATTTTATAGTTAAAGGCCACATATGTTTTTCTATGATATCCATTTCTATTTCATTTAAAGTAAATCTCTCCTTAGCATTATTTAAAGCAATCCGTGGATGAACTAATCCATGTAGTCCATTTTCCGGTTTTGTATTATGCCAATCATATAAGAAAAAATCATGAAGCAAGCCCCCTCTAGCTGCTGATTTATAATCAAATCCTAAATATCTACATATCAAATAACTTATATGTGACACATTAACGCTGTGTTCAAAACAGCTTATATCACTATGCTGTATATGTTTATTCATAGATAGAACAGCTTCATCTCGGATTAAATCGCAAATGCATTTTTTATATTCATCATAAACTCTGAAATCTTGTTTTAATTTCAATTTTGATTTTGTCAATCCTGTCATTCAATATCTTCCTTACATCCCGATTTATTATCCCTGCGTTTAACATAAGTAGGCGAGGGAACGCTAGAAAATACCTCTCATATTTTAATATTTTTATATAATATTTATGAATTGATAAACTTGAGTGATTAATAATCGTTTTTCTTAAATCCAAAATATCAGATACTGATTTCATAGTATCAACTAAAAAATATAATAAAATAATTGGTATATATACCTTAATCTTTTCAGACATTAAAAAAACTAAATTATCTACTATAGGATGAACAATCTGCATCAAAAGAAATGCTAAGATTCCCCATAGAAGTGAAAACTTCAAGCAGACATATCCTTTAATATTCATAGCATCACCGCTATAGTCCCACCATTTTAAGTTGAAAATTTTTTCTAAAATATAGCCTGTAATAAATTCAACTATGGTAGTTATAATTATCGAAAACAATATTATGATTATAGATTCTGCAAAGTAATTTAGATTTGCTGTACTTATTAATTTCGATCCTTGTATAACTAAGATGGCACCAAATCCGTAAATTGGACAAAATGGTCCGTTTAAAAACCCTCTGTTAACGAACTCTTTATTGATCTTGCTTGCATATATTGTTTCCATTGTCCACCCTATAAAAGAATATATAGTAAAAAATAATATTAAATTTAAAAAATTATTCATAAATTCATGCTCCCCATTGTTTTATATATAAGCTTCAAACTAAATATCTACCATTCAACTATAAGCCAGATATTATACCTGCAATTCTCTTTTTCAACTTTGAATCCAAACTTGAATTTTTCTTATTAATGAATTTATTTATTAAAAATTGCTGAACTATTTGGAACGCATTGCTAACAATCCAATAAAGACCCAGCCCTGCTGGTACAGTAAAAGTGATGATTCCTGTCATAATTGGTGATATTAAAGCCATGGTGCTCATCATAGAGCTTTGCATCTGATCTGTATTATTTCCAGATGTCTGTTTCGTTGAATATTTGGTTGCAATATAACTTGTAATTACTGCAGCTATTGGAACTATAAGTAAGATTAAATTTTCATTGCTAATATTAGCTCCAAATAACTTGTCATAACTCCAGGTAGGCGTTGCTGCCAGATTAATTCCAAAAAAGTTCATATTTAATAACTCATTTTTATCTAACATCATATATTTCATCGGATTTGAAACAACATGGTACATTGAAAACAAAATTGGCATCTGTATAAAAACAGACATTATTGAAGTAAATGGATTTACCCCTTGTGATTTATATAACTTCATAGTTTCTTGGCTTAACTTTTCAGCATTGTCTTTATATTTCTCTTGTATTTTCTTCAATTCAGGTTGTATATTGTTGAGTTTAGAACTAGAATTTTGCTGCCCTATTACTAGAGGCATCAGAATTAGCTTTATTATTAAGGTCACTATAATTATTGCTGCTCCATAATTTTGAAATGCAAGACTGTTATATACCAGATTTAACATGTATCCAATTGGATATGCAACAAAATCAAACACTTTAATCCCTTCCTTTCAACTACTCTGCAGTCCCTAGAAATGCGACACTTAATATTCCTGCTCCAGTATGTGTTCCGATTACCGGTCCTGTATAATTTATAATTACATCCTTCACTTCAATTTTATCAGTAATCAAGCTTTTCAAATATTCCGCATCTTCTATGCAATCTCCATGATTTATAAAGATAATTTGCTCTTTTGAATTTACTATATTTGCTTTAAGCTGCTCAAACAATTCTATTAAAGCTCTTTTTCGTCCTCTTACCCTTTGGGTTGGGACTAATTTCCCGAATTTATCAATCCTTAAAACAGGCTTAACATTCAATAAAGTGCCTAAGTTAGCAGTAGTTTGTGAAATCCTGCCACCCCTCTTTAACTGTTCTAGGTCATCAACAGTAAACCATACATTCACTTTTAGTGAGTTCTCTTCGATCCAATTAATAACTTCATTCTTTGTGCTTCCGCCCTTTAGCATTTCCGCAGCATAATATACCAGTAGTCCTTGCCCCGAAGTAGCACTTTTAGTGTCAATTATTGTTATATCAGCTTCTTTATCTTCATCCATAATTTCTTGACGAGCAAGAATTGCATTATCTAATGTATTGCTCAAACCTGATGAAAATCCAATATAAATTATTGGGTATCCCTTTGAAGCATAGATATTAAAGTATCTTTTAAAATCATAGGGTGAAATCTGGGAAGTAGTCGCAATTCCATCACCTCGAATCTCATCATAAAATTCACTATAAGTCATATACTCTGTTAAGTCATTTGGGTCTTTTTCAATTAAGTAATTATATGATGGAATCAAAGGCATCTTATCGCCTTTTAAATAAAATCTAATAGGGATAACTGCAATTTTATTGTCGGTTAAATAATCTCCATTGAGATCACAATTAGAATCTGTAATAATTATCGGTTTCATTTTAATCTCCCCACTAATTTAATATTCCAAGTAATAAATCGTACGTCTGTATTATTGTTTTTAAAAAAATAATTAGTTTTTTTATCCAGATTATTCTAATATTCATTATGTTAATCAAATACTAATTCAATTGAATTTAAAGTTTTTAATAGTTCCTTTTCGTCAGAATCTATCATAACTTGAATTGCAATACCAAAGATTGCCCCAAAAATCATTCTTGCTAAAGATCTTGAGTTATAGTTTCTTAATTTACTTTTTAATGTCAATGAATTCAATATATGTTTATCTATTATATCTGCCATATCCTTAAACATTTCAGAAAGCATATTGCTGAATCTAGTTGACCAAAGTGCCATACTAGTTAAGTCATACAGCAATTTAAATAACTTTGGTTCTTTTTCTAATACTTCAATGAAATACATAATAAGATCTGATATCTTTTCTTTTGGATTAACATCTATTCTTAAACGCTCTTCTACCTCCTTCAGGTATTTTTGCACCATCATTTTTACGACTTCTACAAATAAACCTTCTTTATTATTAAAATAATAGTTAATTTGACTTAGAGCGACACCTGCTTCACTTGCTATATCACGTAAAGACACATTTGCATATCCGTTTGTTGAAATACATTCAAACGCAGAAATTAATATTTTTTGGGATTGATTTGTTTTTTCCATTTCATCTTGCATTGTATTTCTCCTTAACATATTAATACATACGTCCGATTTATAATTATTGTATTATTTTTTAACAGATATGTCAATACATATACTTAAATTTTATTTATTCTCTTTTACCTATTTATTATTTCTTGTGTTAAAGATATCTGTAAAATTAGAATCTTTCTAGTTACTTTTATATAATACAATTATAATTTATTATCTATATAGCCTATTTACTACTTCCTTGGTCTCCTCTTCATCATGTAGATAATATGATACATTTCCAATATATCTTCCTTCTCCCGGTAAAACTTCAGAAACTATATTATCAGTATCTAAGTTATTAGCTAATCTAATTCCTTTAAATATCGCTTGCATATTAAGATTTGTTTCAATATTTTCAAAATATGTCTTTGCAATGGAAGGCATTTTTATCATCAAATTGTCGGAATTTAATGTTTGTTTTATCATCTCAGTTAAAAAATACTGCTGTGCCTTTATTCTACCCAAGTCTCCTTCAGGATACTGCACCGTCTGCAAGTTGTTTTTTCTCCATCTCAAAAAATCGTGGGCATTCTTACCATCTAATACTCTGAGACCTTCTTCAATATAAATATCCAGAGGTGGTACTGCTACAGGATCCTTATATTCCATTAAGAAAGGAACCTCTATCTCCACACCTCCTATAATGTCTACTACATCCATTACAACTTTGTAGTCAACTTTTACATAATACTCTATGTCTAGCCCTAATAAATCATTCACTGTTTCCATTGTCAATTCCATTCCATTAATTGCATGAGCTGAGTTGATTTTTTGTGTTTTATTGTTAATAGTAATCTTTGTATCTCTAGGAATTGATAATAAGCTAATTTCTCCTGTATCAAAATCTGTTTTTATAATAATAATAGCATCTGTTCTAGTACCTGACTCTTCAATATCTGCCGAATCCACTCCGCAAAGTAAAAATATAAGATTATCACTATCGACAGATTCAATTTCTGTACTATCTTTATATGTGGTGATTGAGTTTGTTCTTTCTTGATTTTTATCAGAATCTATAAAATCCAAGTCCTGGACTCCTTTATATAATAAAGCAAAAATTATTGCGAACAAAACAAAAGTTAATATAAACTTATTCTTCATAATATCTCCCTTAATGAGCGCATAAACATATTTTTTAACTTGTTATCCCATGAAATTTATTTGCATCTTCTATAATGCCTTTTAAGAACTTCCTGCAGAAAAAATAAATACAATAAATCAGCTGCAAGTCAATACTCATCCTTATATAACTTTATAGGGTCTGATTATTTTAGGGGAATACGGAGATTTTTCACATATAAGGCAAAAAGTGACTTTAATGTCTCAAAAACAAAACGCTTTGTTTCTGTGTCTATTCCCTTAACGGCAGCCAAGGCTAAATTTGAATTCTTATACCAGTCCTCAGTTAGATCACTAAAATTCACTACACCAATTGAATCAATTACACTATAAAGTGTAGTTACAAATAGTTCTCGTTTTTCATCATCCAAGGTTGAAAGCCATTGATTTATGACTATATTAATATGCTCTGCACCGTCAGTGATACTTTGTGCATATTTGAAGTCATCTTTATTTACTAACCAAGAGAAGGGATCATGCTGCATAATCCAAAATTGTTTGCTTTCTACTACAGTATAATCCTCTTGATGATGGAGAAGCATCCCGACCAAGGAGGACTGTGGCAAGGTTTTGTGTATTTTTGCTTTTATCCGCCCATATTTTTCACTTGTAAATATTTCGTCTTTAAAACCTGGACCATCATGACTATACACCTTTAATATCCGTGATTGAATTGAGGGATGACACTCCATAGCAGAATAGACTGCAATATTTCCTCCCTTAGAATGTCCGCCTATCATCAGCATATGTGGAAATTTCTCTGCAACAGAATTCAAATATAAAACTCCTTCCTGCTGTGCAGGTATGGGGGAAATAAAAGCCATATTAAAGTCTTCCTTCCATCCAACGAAACTTGAATCAGTACCTCGATAGGCAATATAGGCATTTTTATCATCAATAAGATAAGTGACAGCGGCAAATTGTTTCTGTTCAGTTATATTCAGGCTGTCAGAATAGCAACACATACGAATATTCCTAAAACGTGGACTCATACCAAGCGCAAGCAAAAGTCTGTAATTGTTTTTTGGGTCACGCACATTATGCAGCATCTTGGGGATATTTTCAGCTTTCAATAATTCTGCAATAGGCATGGGTTCTCCTTGGTCTTGGATACCTGGTATCACATTGCTAAAATAGACATAGGCAAACTGTGATAGAATTAAGCTATCCACCTGATTAAACTGAGCATTTTTAAAACTATCCATCTTTGATTCTGTATAATCTACTATATTCATATACTACCTCACGCATATATTTGGTTTAATCTTACTGAAAATTATCATACTATTTTATGTCTGAAGACTTTCAATA
>JBASLQ010000045.1:0-2504 GCA_049656425.1 Sedimentibacter sp. | reverse complement strand
ATCCTTGAACATTAATAGTATTCTTAACTTTTAAGTATGCTTTATTCACAGCTTTTTCAAATTTCTCTTGTGATACTGTAAATTCAATTGTAACTGTATTTTTCTCTTTTTTTAATATTTTTGAACTCATTTTATCCTCCTAGGTTCCTAATTATTTTATGTAAAACAGTCAATATTGTTTCATTTTAATGAATTTCATAATTAACCATTATATTATACCATAAAACCTTATAAAAGCAATATTTTATTCCTGCTTCTTGTATAATTTAGTATTTTTAGTATTTTTTATAATCATATACGCAACATTTCATAATAAAATTTTGACTGCTTAAGAAAAATTGCGTCTTATTTTTTACAAAAATCATTCCGGCTTTTCTCATAACTTTTCCGGAAGCTTCATTTCTAACATCATGCATAGCACGCACTGTGTTAAATCCAACTTCATCAACTAAAAATTCCAGAACACGTATTAAAACTTCTGTTGCAATACCTTGATTCCATCTTTTTTTAGCAACAGTATATCCTATTTCGCAGTACTTTTTTTTACCTTTAACATTAGATACAGAAACAGAGCCAATTACTTCATCGTCTTTATTGTCCACAACAGCCCAGTGATAATAATTGATTTTTTTATAGCAGTCAATCCATTCAGATACATACTCATAAGTAATTTTTTCGCTTGTATGAACACTCCACGCATTATACTTTGCTGAATCTTTATCGCTTGACCAGTTGCAAAAAACTTCATGCACATCATCAATTTGAAATTTTCTTAACACAAACCTATCTGTATGCAATGTTACAGTACCTTTGTGTTTTAAAGTATCCTCATCTTTGTTTAGTTGCATAATGCTAATTCTCCCCACTATTCTTATGATTATTATACATTCTCACACTATAATTGCATAGTATTATTTTATCTAATCATTATTTATTTCATTGAACTTTGCTAAATAAAATTGTATAATACATTATAAGAAAAACATTATAATGGAGGTACAATGGATACAATGGACAATTATATGGAAGACACTATAAAAGATAATTACAGCAATGCTGTAAAAAACAATACAGAAAAAAGAGATAAAAAATTCATACCCACCATTGAATCTGTGCTTAAAAAGAAACCAATTCAAATGCCGAAGGAAATTTACGATGCCAGCGGTATAAATATATTCGGTAAAAGAATTAAATCTTTAATATTCTCCACAGATTTAGCTATTATTAAAAATCACAATGCAGACGGTGTTATTGCCGTATACCCTTTTACACCTCAAATAGCTATTAATCAAGCAATCATCGAATTGTCTTCAGCACCGGTGTTTGTTGGTGTAGGCGGTGGAATTACAACAGGACAAAGATCTTTGGATATTGCCATAAATGCAGAGTTAACAGGTGCATATGGTGTAGTAATGAATGCTCCGACTTCAAATGAACTTATTTCAGAAATGAAAAAGAGACTTGATATTCCAATAATAATTACTATTGTATCTGAAAAAGAAGATTTCGAATCCAGAATTCTGGCCGGTGCATCTGTTTTTAATGTTTCAGGCGGCCCTAATACAGCAAAAATAGTAAAATCAATTCGTGAAAAGCATCCTAATTTTCCAATAATAGCAACAGGCGGTCCTAAACCAGAAAATATTTATGATACAATTCTGGCCGGTGCAAATGCAATTACATTCACACCACCAACCACCGGTGAGCTTTTCTCGGAAATTATGGACAACTACAGAGAAAAATTATTTTAACAACAAAAGTAACAACATACGATATTACTTCGTATGTTTTATATTTTATTATTCCATATTTTTAAGCACTTCTCTGTCTTGTTCAATAATATTATTTATTTCATTTATTTTTTCCTGGAGCTTGGACAATATTTCATCGCTGTAATTATATGCTCCTATTTTCATGTCATTAGCTTTTCTTTCAGCATCCTGCAATATTTGATTCGCATATTTTTGTGCTTGCTTAGTTATCTCATTGTCTTCAATAAGATATTTCTGCTGATCTTGCATTTTTTCAATTAATTCATCTGCTTCTGACTGTGCTTCACTTAAAATGCGCTGACGCTCTTTTGCTACCCATGATGCCCTGTTTATTTCATCAGGCAGTTTTAATCTTACTTCATTGATTACATCCAAAATTTCATCTTTATCTATCATAACCTTGTTTGATAAAGGAAACTTTGATGCTTCTTCTACAATATCTTCTATTCTTTCTAACAAATTTAAAATATCCATATTTACCTCCCTAGTTTTTTTCGTAGTGATTCTGCAACATTTTCTGGTACAAGTTCTTTAAACTTTTCATCATACATAGCAATTTCTTTGACACCGCTTGAACTGACAAAAGAATATTCCGGTGAAGCAACCATAAAAAATGTTTCTAAGTTTTCATTTATAAACTTGTTATAAGCTGACAGACCAAGTTCATATTCATAATCAGACAATGCTCTAAGACCTCTTATGACAATTCTTATATTATTATCTCTGCAATAG
>JBASLQ010000044.1:0-6441 GCA_049656425.1 Sedimentibacter sp. | reverse complement strand
AAAAAAGAACAACCAATTATTGTTGGCGGAAGATATGGTTTAGGATCAAAAGATACTACACCTGCTCAGATATTTGCTGTATACAACAACTTGAAAGCAGAACAACCTAAAACTGATTTTACAATTGGTATTGTTGATGATGTTACATTCAAATCATTAGAAACACCAGAAGTAGTAAATACTTCAGCTCCTGGAACAGTTAGATGTAAATTCTGGGGACTTGGTTCTGACGGAACAGTTGGAGCTAACAAAGATGCTATTAAAATTATCGGAGACCATACTAACATGTATGCTCAAGGGTATTTCTCATATGACTCTAAAAAGTCAGGCGGAGTTACTGTATCTCACTTAAGATTCGGTAAATCACCAATAAGATCAACATATTTAATAGATGAAGCTGACTTTGTTTCATTGTCACAACAATCATATATTGCTAAATATGATGTATTGACAGGACTTAAAAAAGGCGGAACATTCTTATTAAATACAATTTGGTCACCAGAAGAATTAGAAACTAATTTGCCAGCTAAATATAAAAAATATATGGCAGAAAAGAATATTAAATTCTACACTATAAATGCAACTAAAATTGCTCAAGAAATAGGTCTTGGAAATAGAACAAACATGATTATTCAATCAGCATTCTTTAAATTAGCTGACGTTATACCTGCTGATGAAGCAATTGGATATTTAAATGCTGCTATTGTAAAATCATACGGCAAAAAAGGTGATACAATAGTTAATATGAACAAAACTGCTGTTGAAAAAGGAATATCAGAACTTGTTGAAATCAAAATACCTGCTGAATGGAAAGATGCTAAAGACGTAAATGCAAATAGTGGATTAGCTATACCATACACAGAAGAAGAGAAACCTGATTTTATTAAAAATGTTGCTGATGTTATGAACAGACAAGAAGGAGACAGCCTTCCTGTAAGTACATTTGCAGGCATTGAAGACGGAACATTCCCTCAAGGAACAGCTGCTTATGAAAAAAGAGGTATTGCAACAAATGTGCCTAAGTGGATACCAGAAAATTGTATTCAATGTAATCAATGTTCATTTGTATGTCCTCATGCAGTAATCAGACCTACATTATTAAATGAAGAAGAAAAAGCTAATGCACCAGAAAGCTTCAAAACTATAAAAGCAATCGGAAAAGGACTTGAAGGTTTGGAATACAGACTTGTAATAAGCCCATTAGACTGTACAGGATGCAGCAACTGTGCTGATATTTGTCCAGCTAAGAACAAAGCATTAGTTATGACTCCTATTGCTGAAGAAGTTGAAGCAGGAGTTCCAAACTGGAAATATGCAATTGATAAAGTATCTATAAAAGATAATTTATTTGATAAAGTTTCTGTTAAAGGCAGTCAATTCTGCAAACCATACTTCGAGTTTTCAGGAGCTTGCGCAGGTTGCGGAGAAACAGCTTATGTTAAAACTATCACTCAATTATTTGGCGACAGAATGATGATAGCAAATGCTACCGGTTGTTCATCAATTTGGGGAGCATCTGCACCAGCAACACCATACACTAAGGACGTAAATGGCAGAGGACCTTCATGGGGCAACTCATTGTTTGAAGACAATGCTGAATACGGATATGGAATGGCAACAGCTGTAAAACAAATGAGAGATGGTATTCAATTGTCAATGGAAGCATTGTTAGAAAAAGATGTTACTCCAGAAGTAAAGGCAGCTTTACAAGAATGGATTGACAACAAATATTTAGGAGAAGAATCTAAGGTAGCATCAGCAAAAGTTGTTGCAGCGCTTGAAGGCTTTAAAGCATGTGATGAATGTGCAGCTGCAGTAAACAACATCCTTGACAAGAAAGATTATCTTGTTAAAAAATCACAATGGATTATCGGTGGAGACGGATGGGCATATGATATAGGATATGGCGGATTAGATCACGTATTGGCATCAGGCGAAGACGTTAATGTTCTTGTTCTTGATACAGAAGTTTACTCAAATACTGGCGGTCAGTCTTCTAAATCAACTCCAACTGCTTCAGTTGCTAAATTTGCAGCTTCAGGCAAGAAAATTAAGAAAAAAGACCTTGGTATGATAGCAGCAACATACGGATACGTATATGTAGCACAAGTTGCTATAGGCGCTGACAAGAATCAGTTCTTGAAAGCATTGAAAGAAGCAGAAAGCTACAATGGACCATCATTAGTAATAGCTTATGCTCCATGTATCAACCATGGTATTAAAGCAGGAATGGGAAAAACTGTTGAAAGAGAAAAGAAAGCTGTCGAAGCTGGATACTGGCATTTATACAGATTTAACCCACTTCTTAAAGAAGAAGGAAAGAATCCATTTGTATTAGATTCTAAAGAACCAAAAGCATCATTCAGAGAATTCCTTGAAGGCGAAGTAAGATATGCTTCATTAAAAGGATCATTCCCAGAAACAGCTGAAGAATTATATATTAAAGCAGAAAAAGATGCTAAAGACAGATATGACGGCTATGTAAGAATGGCTGAAATGAAATATTAATAAGTTAGTTATTGGGGACAGTTCTTCATATGAACTGTCATAATTACAACAAATAATACAGCTCCTGATATTGTGTCAGGAGCTGTATTTCGGTTTTTTTATGTAAGATATATTATTTTATATTATATGTGCTGAAAATACAGCAAGATATTTTGCAGGTTTTGAATTTTCTGTCTGAACATATAATTTAAATGAAATTAAACTTGCCAAAGAAGCAACCAGAGTTCCAAGGCCGCCAATATTAGTAACCCAAACCAATGCTTTATAGTTTTCTGTAAAATTAGAAAGAAGAACCGCAGTTGGAACATTGCTTAATGCCTGACTTAAAAGAACTGAATATATAAGTTCATGATTTTCTATAAGCAAAGATAAACAATTTTTTACAGATTCGATATTTCCAATATTCCCAGTGAATATAAAAAATAATATAAATGTTATTAACAAACTGTAGTCAACTTTTTGAAATAACTGCTTGTCTGACAACATAACAGTTGCAATTACAACTGCTAAAGTTATTTTGTAATCAACAAGTCGAAAAACTGCAGTAAGGCATAAAATAAACAATATTAAATATACAATTAATCTTTTTTTATCTCTGATTTTTTCTTTAACATTAAATTGAACATTTATAAGTTCCCGTTTGCCGAAAACAGAAAAAGCAATTATCAGTATTAATCCTGCTGTTGCAACAGTTTGCATAACAACAACATTAATCAAATGCTTTGTTTGAGCTGTAACTGTTAATACTAAAATTGAAAATGGAACAAAAGTAATTAATGCAACGTCATTAGTGATAAGCATTGAGCTAAAAAAACAAATTAATATTAAGCTTAAAAAAAGTCCTCTGGTATTTTTAGACCCAGATGTCATTTTCTCAGCCAGAACATTAAACAAACCTATTTCCTTTAAGCCGGCAACAATTACCATGAGGCAACAAAAAAATTATTTTAAATAAATATTTTAAAAAGAATACAAATGTCGTCCTCCATGTCTGAGAACTGGATTTTTTTGTCCTTGTAAAAATAAGAGAATTGCAATATAATTATTTGATATGTAAATAACAATCACAAAAATTCAATAAACATATAAGAGGTTCAGATGATAAAAATAAAAATTAAGGAAGCTGCTGAAATATTAAATGCACAGTGCATTGGCAGCTGTGATTTGGACAAACATATATATGGCTTATGTATAGATTCAAGAAAAGTTGTTGAAAATAATCTTTTTGTTCCTATTAAAGGGCTGACTACAAATGGTCACAGCTACATTAATGATGCAATAAAGAAAGGTGCTGCTGCAACTTTGTGGAATAAAGATGAACCCAATCCGCCTGAAAATATTGCTGTTATATTGGTTGATGACACAGTAAAAGCGCTTCAAGATTTAGCATTGGCATACAGAAATAATCTAAACGTCAAAATTGTTGGTATAACAGGAAGCAACGGCAAAACGTCAACTAAAGATATTACTGCAGGCATATTGTCTCAAAAATATAAAACACAAAAAACAATGGGTAATTACAATACGGAAATAGGAGTACCATTTACACTTTTGAGTTTAGATGAAGACTGTGAAGTTGCTGTTATAGAAATGGGGATGGAAAGAAAAGGAGAAATTGATTTTTTAACTCACCTTGTGCAGCCTGATATAGGAATTATTACAAGTGTTGGTCTTGTTCACATAGATAATTTTTCTTCTATTGAAGAAATTGCAAAGGCAAAGCTGGAAATAGTAAACGGAATAAAGGACAGTGGACTGTTCATATATTTCGGAGATGACACTTTGATAGATAATACTGTAAAAAACACTGAAATAAGAGGAAGTATAAGAAAACAGACATTCGGTCTGCAGGAATTTAACACATTGTATCTTAAAAAATTCAGCGAAGACCTGGACGGAATAACATTTACGGTAAACGATGAAAGCTTTGATGAGCTTCATGTTGATATACTTGGAAAACATCAGGCTCTGAATTCAATGGCAGCAATTCTTGCGGCTGCGGAGCTTGGCATGACGCCTGAGGAAATACGCCTTGGGTTGTTAAAGATAGAAAAAACCGGATTAAGAAATGAAATAATAAAAGTAAACAATTGCACGATACTTAACGACTGCTACAAGTCAAATCCGGTCAGCATCAATGCAGCTTTGGAGATTTTTGAACTTATACAGTCCGGCAAAAAGATAGCAGTGCTGGGAGACATGCTTGGATACAGGGAAATGAGCCGTGACATGCACTACAATGTAGGAAAGAATCTGGCAGCACACAAAATAGACGAACTTGTTACAATCGGCCGGGAAGCAAAATATATGGCTAAGGGAGCAAGAGAAAACACTGAAATTAAAAATATCGTTGAATTTGATACAAAAGAAGAAGCGGCTGAATATTTGAAGAAGTATATGAATGCCGGCTGCTCAATTTTAATTAAGGGATCCAGGTTTTTAAAGCTTGAATATATAGCAAACACACTAAAGGGTTTGGAGGAAAATCAATGAAAACAAAATTGGCAATATTGTTTGGAGGCAAATCCGATGAGTATTCAGTTTCATTGCATTCTGCTGCCGCAATTATTAACAATGTTCCGGAAGAATTATTTGATGTAACTTTAGTCGGAATAAATCAGGAAGGTCAATGGCTTTTGTACGAAGGAACGGCTGACAGGATAAATGACGATACATGGCATAAGGGAAACTTGAGTCCTGTGCTGTTAAACATGGGAAATAATTTTAAAGGATTGGTTAAGCTTAATTTAGAAAACAACACATTTGAAAAGATGGGAATAGATTGCATTTTTCCTGTTCTTCACGGCAGGAACGGCGAAGATGGAACAATTCAGGGGCTTTGTCAAATGGCAGGCATTCCTTTTGTAGGATGCGACATGACTTCATCTGCTGTATCCATGGACAAGGAATTTACACATGTTATTTGCGAAATGGCAGGCATAAAAACAGCACCTTTTATGGCAGTTGTTAACAACAATAAACTTAATATTAAAAAATTATATGAAGAAGCATATGAAAAACTTTCTCTTCCTATGTTTATTAAACCTGCAAACAATGGTTCATCATTAGGAATAAGCAAAGTAAGAAATTACGATGAATTTGAAAAAGGCATTATGGCAGCTTTTGAATATGACAATAAAGTTATTATTGAAACAATGATTGAAGGTTTTGAAATAGGCTGTGCAGTTGTAGGGAATGAAGAGCTTACAATTGGTGAAGTTGATGAAATTGATACTAAAAATGACTTTTTTGATTACGTAGAAAAATATTCTCAGCATAATTCTAAAATTTACTGTCCTGCACGCATAAGCGATGACTTGAAAAAAGAAGCAAAACAAATAGCTGAAAAAACATACAGGGCTTTGCGCTGCAAAGGGTTGTCAAGAGTTGACATGTTTGTAACTCCTGAAAACACAATATATTTAAATGAAATTAATACTATTCCGGGACTTACGGATTTAAGCAGATATCCGTCAATGCTTAGAAAAATAGGAATAGAATACAAGGATTTAATTGTTAAATTAGTAGATTTGGCAATGGAAAAATAACAATAGATTAGCAATAGGGAGATTCTTCGAGCTACGCTCTCAGAATGACAGTGCCAAAACACGTGTCATCCTGAACGTTGTGAAGGATCTCCTCTATTTTATTTTTATTTTAACCCAAGAATGACTCTAGCTTCGTCTGGTGTTGCAACTTCACGGCCAAGTTCTCTTGACATATTTGCAACTCTTTGTACCAACTGAGCATTTGATGTTGCCAGTTCGCCTTTTTTATAATAAACATTATCTTCAAATCCTGTTCTTGCATGACCGCCTAAAATTATAGCTGCCATATTTAAAGGAAGCTGATATCTTCATACACCTGCAACACTCCAAGTAGATTCTGCCGGTACTGATTCAACCATATATAATAAATCACGCAATTCTCCAC
>JBASLQ010000043.1:0-1934 GCA_049656425.1 Sedimentibacter sp. | reverse complement strand
CTTCGCATCTTGTAGCAGCAATTGCTAATGACATAGCTATGCGATGATCATTCCAACTTTTGACGGTAACATTGCCTTTTAAACTCTTTTTACCTTTTATTAATAGTCCATCATTTAATTCTTCTATATCAGCACCAAGAGCTTTTAATTCAGTTGAAATAGCTTTTAAACGGTCCGATTCTTTTATTCTTACTCTCTCTGCATTAATTATTTTAGTGGTAATTCCATCCTTTAAAGATGCTAATACTGCTAAAATAGGTACTAAATCCGGTATTTGGGAAGCATCTATTACAAGTTCCTCACTTGCTTCATGATACCTGCTAATTATGTCTACAATTTCTTTATCACCTTGCAGAGAATTTTTCTCCAACCCTAAACATTCTATATTATTTCCAATTTCTTTTGCAACAAGGAAAAATGCTCCTTGTGAATAGTCACCCTCAACATCATAGCTTGTTGATTTATATTCTGAGTTTCCTTTAATTTTAAATTGTTTATAATCTATATTTTCAATAAATATATTAAATTTTTTCAGTATGTTAAGTGTAAGGTCAATGTATCCTCTTGATTCTAATTTATCCTTAATGATAATTGTTGAATCTCTGTTAAGAAGAGGCAATGCGAAAAATAAGCCTGTGATGAATTGTGAGCTGATACTTCCTGTTACTTCGTAGCGTCCACCTTGCAAATCCCCACTTACCGTTAATGGCAATTTTCCATTATTTGTTTCATAGTGAATATTATCCTGTTCAAATATATTGTAATAAACATCCAGAGGTCTGTCAACCAATCTACCTGTACCGTCAAATGTACATTTATCTGACAGTTTCAATCCAATTGGTATTAAAAATCTTAAAGTTGAACCGGATTCTCTGCAATTAATATAAGCCTTACTTATATTGCGAGCATTTCCTTTAACAGACAGACTGATTGTCTTGTCCTTTATAATTTTAATTTCAGCTCCAAGTTGTTCCATACCATCTATTGTAGATTTAATATCTTCTGACAAAATAATATTTTTAATAATACTTTCTCCTTCATTGCATAAAGAAGCGCATATTATCGCTCTATGACTCATGCTCTTTGATGGAGGAGCGTATATATTTCCATTCAATTTTGCTGGTTTTATATTAATACTATCCATGATTTTCTCCATGTTTAAATAAATTTTTCTATATTCTCCACAGGAACTTTTTCAATATATGCATTTCCTATTTCTTTTAATAAAATCAGATTAATATATCCTGAAATATTCTTTTTATCGAGATTTACTGAATTTCTGATAGTTTCCATATTCATATTTGGCAATTTATAATTTATATCTAAATTCGTCAGTATATTTTTTATTTCATCTGCTGTTCCTTGTTTAGTATATCCTAACTCTTCGCTTTTTGCGGTTATATTGTACATACCTATTGAAATTGCTTCTCCATGAGAATAATCTGCATAGTTATAATACTTTTCAATTGCATGACCTAATGTGTGTCCGAAATTCAAAAGCATTCGTATACCTTTATCCTTCTCATCCAATTCTACTGCTTGTTTTTTTATGCTGCAGCATTTAAAAATTATATTTTCAATATTTTCAAACAGCTCTTTTTTAGACTTTATTTCATTTAGAATATTAAACAATTCCCTGTCATTAATACATCCATATTTAACAGCTTCTCCCAACCCGTCTTTAATAAATTTATCCGGCAAACTGTTTAATGCACTTGGGTCAATTAATACTATTTTAGGATGATAAAAACTAACAATTAAATTTTTACCCTCTTCTAAATTTACTGCAACTTTACCTCCGATGCTTGAATCTATTTGAGCTAACAGAGTTGTTGGTATTTGAACATAGTCTATACCTCTCAAATATGTAGAGGCTGCAAAGCCTGCTAAGTCCCCAACAACTCCGCCTCCTAATGCAATTATCAAATCACCTC
>JBASLQ010000042.1:0-1626 GCA_049656425.1 Sedimentibacter sp. | reverse complement strand
AGTTAAGCCACGATAAAATCAGTATCTTTAATTATACCTTGAGAAATTAGAAGTTTTTTAGCTTGATTAATAGCTTTTTCCTTCTGTTTTTCCAACATTTCATGTGGCATATCAATTTTGAATAAATCACTTGGATTCCATAACTCACCAGTAACAAACATATGATATATTGCGGTGAGTATCATCCTTGCTATAGCAATTATTGCTCTTTTTTTGCCCCTCCTTTTGCAAATGCGTTCATATTTGTTTTTGTAGTAAGGAGATTTGGTTGATTTCACGGAAGCATGGGCAACTTGCACCAATGCAGGTTTGAGGTAAACTCCAGCACGTGAAATTTTTACAGATTTCTTCTTACCAGCAGATTCATTATTACCTGGCGTTAGTCCCGCCCAACAGCACAAGCGCTTAGAGTTGGCAAATTTAGACATATCAGTACCAATCTCGGAGATGATGGTGATAGCAGATGTTCTATCAACTCCGGGGATGGTACAAAGGAATTCAATAGCACTACTGTAGGGAACTACCATCTTTTCAAGAGCTTCATCTAATTTAGTAATAGATTGTTGGATGAAATCCAAGTGAGAACGAACTAATATCATGCGTCCCTTTTGTTCCTTGGTCATTTGATATCCTTCAATTGATTGAATAACTTCATCTGATTTTTTCTTTAAGGATCTTTTAAGTAGAGATGAACAATATTCTGGATCAAAAGAATCAGATGAGATTAAGTAGTCCGTGATGGAAGTGGCAGATTTGCCAAACATGTCGGATACGACAGCATCAAGGGCAACATTGCAAACAGTAAAAGCATTCTGAAATCTATTTTTTTCACTGCTTTTACAGGAAACAAGTTTGGAACGGTATCTGGTATATTCTCTAAGAATACGTATTGGCTTATCAGGAATATAACTTCCTGGAACTAAACCTAAACGGAAAAGATCGCCAATCCATTTTGAATCTTTTGTGTCATCTTTGTTACCTTTAATAGCTTTAACCCATTTAGGATTAGCGATGGTAATGCGGATAGTATCTTCCAAAAGATTAAAGACAGGTATCCAATATTTTCCTGTTGATTCCATGCATACATCAAAGCAATTGTTGTCAATTAGCCATTGCTTAAATTGAAGAATGGAATTGTTAAAAGTTGAAAATCTTTTTTTAGAATAATGTGGGGTAATCCCTTGAGAAGTAATGATTGTGGCAACAAGAAAAGTCTTATGTACATCGACACCACAACATATTGGATAAACAATTTTCACAATAAAGCCTCCTTATCATAATTGAGGAGGAAGACATTGACTGAATCATCACACATTTAATGAGTAGCTAAAACAATGATTAGCGTTCGGTCTTATAGAACCACTTATTTGTGCTTGAAAGATGATTCTTACACTGGTTTATATACTGATTTAAGCTGAGAAGAGCAGTCTACGACTCACCTCACCGTGCTTTGTAGTGTATCTTCTCCTCAATAAGATTATAACAAAGTGGTGATAACCGCGCACCATTTTTTCATCACTATTTGTGCCGCCTGCGGTAGCGGCGGAATGGAGGTTTATATGAAAAACAAACCAAAGAAGTTTAAATTAGGAGAATTCATAATTGAAAAGTTATTGTTAATTTTTG
>JBASLQ010000041.1:0-2474 GCA_049656425.1 Sedimentibacter sp. | reverse complement strand
ACATTGGTCCTTTGCAGTATGCAAGACAAATTAAAACACAACTTGGACAAATTAATAAAGCATTGCCTATATATGCTCCAAAAGGTGAATATTTTGAGCTTTTAAAATGGGAAGACTATACATTTGGTCAAAGTTTTGATGAAACGAGCAATTTAAATATTGGACCTTTTCAAATAAGCTTTATTAAAAACGTTCATCCGGTGGAATCTTACAGCGTGAAAATAAAATGTGACAATAAAATAGTTTCATTTACATCAGATACTTCATATTTTGATAGTTTAAGCAATTTCTTTTATGAATCAGATTTACTCATAAGCGAATGCAGCTTTTATGCTGATATGGATGGAACGAAGGCCGGTCATTTAAATAGTTCTCAAGCTGGCATGTTAGCAGAAAATGCAAAAGTTAAAAAACTAATTTTAACTCACCTTCCTCACTTTGGTGAATTGAATGATCTAATATCACAAGCAAAAGAAAATTACAAAGGTGAATTAGAACTAGCTAAATACATGTTGGAAATAAATATAACTTAAAAATAAAATGTCATCCTTTTAGCTGTTCATTATTCTTTTGTTATGGAATATATGTAGTGTCTCCAGACATTTATCCATTGGTCAAGCTTGTAATATTTTCTGACCTCTGCATCTGAATTTGCAGCCGGATCATTTACTGCAATGTACTCAGTTCCATCCTTAATTTGAAAACCTACAACAACCATTAAATGTCCGGAAGGAAATGCTGATATTGCGCCTTCAAGCGCACTTTTATCCGTAGATACCACTGATGCAACCACAGGAATATTTCTTGCTATTAAATTTTTTACAGGATTAATGGTTTTGCATTTTTTTGTATATGCTTTCATTCCCTGTTCACCTGCATATGCAACATTTTGAGGCCAATTGCCGTAAAGTTCGCTTCCAGTATCAAATGTGCCCTTAGTAACATCATTAAGTTCCAAATTTTCGCCATGGTATTTTAAAGCCATTGTCAATGATGTAGGACTACAAATAGAGTGGCTGTCCTTGTGTCCGCTTGCAATCTGAGAAATCATCGGCACATTGTCAATTATTCTGAGGTAATTTCCTTCTAATTGTTCATCCTCACCTGAATCTGTACTGAATGCAATTAATTTTAACTTAGGGTTGTTTCCTCTGAATATAACCTTAATTTGAACAGCATCTCCGAATTTATTGTCTTTTACAAATATTCTGTCTTCTGTAACTCTTACAAGTTCGAAACTTCCATACCCTTTGATACCTTTGTTGTATCCGTCCGTTGACCATATACCATAACTTATGTAAGGTGTCCATTCATTTTGAATTCTGATTTTTATTAAAAGTTCTACTGAGTTATCTTTGTTTGTTTTTGAATTCCAAGAAGGTGTAATTTCTGTGAATTTAGAAACTTCAACAACAGGAGTTATTAAACTTCCTTCATTAACGTTTTCGTTTAATTCTATAAAATCACCGTTTACTTGTAAATTGTTCAGTTCATTTTCTAATAGTTTATTTTTATCACAAATCCAATCCATAAGCATCTCCTACTGATATTTGTATATAATAGTATCATAATTTATTGATTTTTTCAACGAATAATCTTGATATTGCTGAAGCAACATATTATAATGAACTACCAATATTTATTAGGATGTGAAATTATGATAGCTATAAAAGGCAGAAGAAAATGCGATAACTGTGGAAAAAGATATTATTATTATTATGCAAAAGGTCAAGATGCTGAAAAAAAAGCAAAATTTAAAGGTAAAGAAGAAAATGGCAGTCTAGCTACAGATGTTAAGATTCTGTCCATATACAGTTATGAAGTTACTGTGAATTGTCCAGAATGTGGATTTGAAGAAAAATTCATATATACAGATTAATTATTACATGATATCCGCCAAAAAAGGACCGACATAAGTCGTTCCTACTTGGTGGCATTATTTTTTACAACAAAACATTATCATCATCAAATTCTCTTTTTTTAACACTGCTGAATTTTTTCAGCACATCCTGTACTGACAATTCTTTTCGTTCTTCTCCCGTAATATCAATTGCCACACTTCCTGAATCCATCATCACAGTCCTGTTTCCCATTGCTAATGCAGATGTAATATTGTGAGTAATCATTAATGTAGTAATATTATTTTCAGATACAATTTTATTTGTAAGATCTATGACTGACTTTGCACTTATAGGATCCAATGCAGCTGTATGTTCATCTAATAGAAGAAGCTTTGGTTTAACAAGAGTTGCCATTACCAGTGTAACAGCCTGCCTCTGCCCTCCTGATAAAAGCCCCATTTTCGTATTCATTCTGTCTTCAAGTCCAAGATTAAGAGCAGCTAAATGCTCTTTTATATAATTTTTTTCTTTTTTAGAAGGAACTCCCATAATATTTTTTTTAATGCTTCTCATATATGCAATAATTAAATTTTCGCCCACAGTCAGTCTAGGTGCTGTACCTTTCATAGGATC
>JBASLQ010000040.1:0-8189 GCA_049656425.1 Sedimentibacter sp. | reverse complement strand
ACACAAGCTTTAGAGAAGCTGTTGAATTGGATGATTTAACTGAAGATTCAGAAATAAAAGCTGAATTTGATTTTGAAAAATTGTTATGGAACATGCATGATTCCAAAGCTGATTGGCTCTACGGCATGAATGAATGGAGCAACATTTTTGATGATGAAAAAAGAAAACAAATCAAGAAGGACTATAACCGATCTAAAATAGTTGTTAATGGTGAAAAAGTCGGAAGAAATGATCCATGTCCCTGCGGTTCAGGAAAAAAATACAAAAAATGCTGCGGCAAATAAGAAAAAATAAACGGGGGTATTATGAATAAGACAAAAGGTTTAACCTTTGGCATTTTAGCAGCTTTTATTTATGGTTTCACTCCTATACTTGGAAAATTAACATATTTGGAAGGAAGTAATTCTATATCTCTTACATTTTATAGAAATTTCCTTTCTATTCCACTTATCTTTGCAATATTAAAATATAAAAAAATTCCCATTGCAGTTGACAAAAAAGAACTAAAAAAGCTTGCCGTACTTGGTTCAATGGGTTCCACTCTAACAGCCCTCACTCTGTACGGAGCATATAATTACATTTCTGTAGGAATGACTACAACAATTCATTACATATATCCCGTGCTTGTAACAGCAGCTTGCATATTAATATTCAAGGAAAAAATAATTAAAGAAAAAGTCATTGCTTTAATATTATCAACTGTTGGAGTTTTTTTATTTATTGAAGGTAATTTCAGCGTCATAGGAGTATCCCTGGCAATAATATCAGGTGTTGTATATGCCGTTCACATATTGTATATTGACAAAAGTGGTTTGAATTCCATGTATCCTTTTAAAATAACATTTTATGCTGCAATATTCTCTTCTTTATATCTTTTTATATTTGGTATGTTAAGCAATAACCTCGTTTTTAAAATGACTTTCACAGGCTGGTTTTATACACTTTTAGTTGCATTCTTTGTATCATTTTTAGCAAATACTTTTATACCTATAAGTGTCAAGCATGTTGGCCCTACTGTAACTTCCATTGTGGGAATGTTAGAACCAATCACAAGCATAATACTGGGAATGCTGTTTTTAAATGAACCAATTACAAAGCGAAATGTACTTGCATGTGTTCTTATTTTAATGGGCGTCTTAATTGTAACGCTTACAAAAGAAAACAAGAATAAATCTGGTAATAAACTTTAACATTATATATAATTTACTAAATATTGTTAAAGAAATATAATTATACAAGTAGCTTACAAGAGATTTGGAAAAAATAAAGGGCTGTTTAAAACAGCCCTTTAATTTTTCCGTCAACATCGACGTCTATATTTTCTGCAGCCGGAACTTTCGGAAGTCCTGGCATTTTCATTATATCTCCTGTAAGAGCTACTAAAAATCCTGCTCCTGCTGATATTGTAATGTCTCTTATTGTAATTTTAAATCCTGTTGGTCTTCCTAAAACTTTTGGATCATCCGTTAAAGAATACTGATTTTTAGCCATGCAAATTGGCAAATTTCCAAATCCCAGTTTTTCAAAGTTTATAATTTCTTTACTGGCTTTTGTTGAAAATTCAACATCATCTGCACCATAAACCTTTTGTGCAATTTGCCTTATTTTTTCTCTAATAGGCAAATCTAAATCATAAGCAAATTCCATATTGATATCTTTTTCTGTTAACCTTAGAACTTCTTCAGCCAACTCTAGTCCGCCTTCGCTACCTCTGCTCCACACTTCTGAAAGTGCTACATTAACTCCAAGTTCTTTACATTTGTCTTTTATTAAGTTAAGCTCATCATCAGTATCTGTTGGAAATTTATTAATTGCTACTACGGCCGGAAGCTTAAATACCTGTGTTATATTTTCAACGTGCTTTAACAGATTTGGGAGTCCCTTTTCCAAAGCTTCAAGGTTTTCTATACCTAAATCTGCTTTTGCAACTCCTCCGTTATGTTTCAATGCCTTTACAGTTGCTACTATTACTACAGCACTTGGTTTTAACCCAGTTTTTCGGCATTTGATGTCAATAAATTTTTCAGCTCCCAAGTCAGCTCCAAAACCTGCCTCTGTTACAGTATAATCAGCAATTTTGCTGGCCATTTTTGTTGCAATAACACTGTTGCAGCCATGTGCTATGTTTGCGAATGGTCCTCCATGGATGAAGGCCGGTGTACCTTCCAATGTTTGAACTAAATTTGGTTTTAAAGCATCTTTTAAAAGTGCCGCCATTGCTCCATGAGCTTTTAATTGACCAGCAGTAACCGGTTGCCCGTCTCTTGTATATGCCACAATTATTTTTGATAAATTTTCCTTTAATTCTATAATGTCATTTGAGAGGCAGAATATTGCCATTACTTCTGAGGCAACAGTAATATCAAAACCATCTTCTCTTACTACACCTTCTGTCTTGCCGCCAAGTCCGTCTACAATATGCCTTAGCTGCCTGTCATTCATATCTACTGCTCTTCTCCACACTATCCTTCTGGTATCAATGTTTAGCTCATTGCCTTGATGTATGTGATTGTCAATCATCGCAGCCAAAAGATTGTTTGCAGCTCCTATAGCATGAAAATCCCCGGTAAAATGGAGGTTTATATCTTCCATCGGAACAACCTGAGCATATCCGCCTCCTGCTGCTCCTCCTTTTATTCCAAAGACAGGTCCTAAAGACGGTTCACGAAGTGCAATTATTGTTTTCTTTCCCAGTCTTGACAGGGAATCACCCAAACCTATGGTAGTTGTTGTTTTTCCTTCCCCTGCAGGTGTAGGATTAATTGCAGTTACAAGAATAAGTTTAGCTTCTTCATTATTTTTTAATTCATTTTGCAAATACCTGTAGTCTATTTTGGCCTTATACTTGCCGTAATTTTCTACATGCTGATCTGGAATTCCCATCTTATCTGCTATTGAATTAATTATTTGCATTTTTGCCTGTTGTGCAATTTCTATGTCGCTTAAAAATTCTGCCATAAAAGCCTCCTAGTGTTTACCAATAACTTTAAACTTCGTATCCTTCTACTTTTGCATTAAAACTAAATTCATCTGTCGGGAATGTTCCATTTATTGTTTCATTATGGAATTCATTAAGTCCTTCTACCATTGCCTTTCTTATATTAGCAAATTGTTTTACAAACTTAGGTTTAAAATCTCCATACATACCTAACAAATCTTGTGTAACCAATACTTGGCAGTCAACATAAGGTCCTGCTCCTATTCCAAGAACCGGTACACTTACAGCTTCAGCTAAAGCCTTTGCTACTCCTTTTGGAACGCATTCCAATACGATAGAAAATACTCCTGCCTTTTCTATTGTCTTTGCATCTTCTATTAATTTTGCTGCTGATTCAGGTGTTCCGCCTTGAACTTTAAATCCGCCTAATGAAGTTGCAGTTTGAGGTGTTAGTCCAATATGACCCATAACTGGTGTTCCTGACTTTACTATTGCTGCTATTGTATCAGCCATTTCAACTCCGCCTTCAAGCTTGATGCAATCGCATCCTGTTTCTTTAATCATTCTGTTAACATTCATTATAGCTTGTTCAATGCTCACATTGTATGATCCAAACGGCATGTCACCAACGACGAATGTATTAGGAGCGCCCTTAACTACCGGTCTTGTATGATGAATCATATCATCCATAGTTACTGCAGTTGTTCCGGTATATCCCAGCATTATCATACCCAGTGAATCTCCTACAAGTATTACTTCACATTCGCTATCATTAATTATTGATGCTGTAGTATAATCATAACCAGTAACATAAGAAAATTTTCTTCCTTCCTCCTTGTATTTTTTAAAATCAGCTATGGTCATTTTCTTTTTCATATTATTACCTCTCCTTATATTATATATTTTTTTATTATTAATGCAAAATAAATATTAAAATTTATTGTTTATTGTACATCTTTTCTTTTAACAAAACTAAATTTGTAAGTACTTTGTTAACTGGAGTTTCAATATTATACTTTTCTGCTTCTCTTACTATTGCTCCATTTATATTGCTGATTTCCGTCTTTCTTTTATTGTTTACATCTGCAAGCATGGATGAAACATTAGGGCCTGTCCCTATGCAAACATCTTTAAAGTGAGCTACTGCATCAGGAGTTTCTAATTTTATTCCCATTGCTTCTGCCACTTTCATACCTTCGGAAACTGCTTGAGAACCAATCCATTCTGTTTCAGCATAATCAAGCAATTGTCCATTTCTTAAGCCGGTGATGGCAGTTAACGGATTTACCCCTACATTAACCAGCAATTTATCCCATATTAGGCCCATAACATTTGTAGATATAATAACTGGATCCAAATGTGCATCATTAAACAATTGTGATAAGGTTTTTATTCTATCAGAAACTATGCCGTTTAATTCACCTATAACAGTTGCCCCATGTCCGGCATGTTTTACTTTGCCAGGTCCAAGCATATTTGAACCATGAGCTGTTGTACCCGCTATGATTTGATCTTCCTTAACTACAGTTTTTAATTTTTCAATATTACCCAACCCATTTTGTAATGTCAGCACAATAGTATTTTCACCTATTACAGCTTTATTTTGCTCAATTGCAATATCGGTTATTGTAGATTTTACAAACACTATTGCTAAATCAACTATACCTACTTCATCCGGATTAGCTGTTGCCTTAATATTTTTAATATATCTGTCTCCGCTGCAGCCTTCCATCCATAATCCATCTGTATTTATAGTATCAACATGCTCTTTAAATACGTCTAAGAAATATACTTCATTTCCTGCTTCAGCAAGGAAACCTCCATATACACTTCCCATTGCACCAGCGCCAATAATTACAATTTTCATATATAATGCCTCCAAAAATTTTTATGAAACAATTTTATCTTTTTACTTAACTATATCTTCACAAACAATAAATGTTAGCCGAATAAATTAGGCAGCCACATAATTATTCCAGGTATATAAGTCAATATTAACAACACGGCTATTTCAGCAATTAAGAAAGGAACAATTTTTCTACTTATTTCCCCAATTGAAATTTTTGCTATACCAATGGCTACAAATAAATTAACTGCCATTGGAGGTGTAATCATACCTATGGAGGTATTAATTACCATAATAATACCTAATGCTATTGGATTTATCCCTAGACTTATAAATAAAGGCAATAAAATCGGTGTCATAAGCAGTATTATTGATTGAGTCTCTAAGAAACAACCTAAAAACAGCAAAACTACATTTGCTATTAACAAGATTACATATTTATTGCTAAATGCAGCCAATACCCCTTGAGCGAGTGTTGTTGGAATATTTGCACTTGTCATAAGCCAAGTGAATGGTGCCGATAAGCATATAGTAAAAAGTACGATTGCTGTACTTACAGCTGATCCGGAAATAATATCCGGTAAATCTTTCCATTCGAGTTCCTTGTATATAAACTTTGCAACAAAAAGAGCATATACTACTGATACTGCGGAAGCTTCTGTAGGAGTAAATATTCCTCCATAAATACCACCAAGTATAATAACAGGCATAAGAATTGCCCATACTGCATCTATAAACGATTTTACAATCTTTCCAAATGTAATTTGTTCAGTAGGTTTTATTTCAAATTTTCGACATGTAATAATGGCTACAATCATTATAGCTGCAGCTAAACTCAAACCCGGAATAAAACCAGCCAAAAACATTTTACCTATGGATACGCCAGCTATAACTGCATAAGTAACCATTGAAATACTAGGAGGTATAACAACTCCTAAAGTACCTGCTGATGCTCCTATTGCAGCTGCCCTGTCTTTAGGATAACCTGCTTTTTCCATATTAGGTATCATGATACCTCCAATAGCTGCTACAGTTGCAGGGTTTGAACCTGATATTGCTCCAAAGAATGCAGATGCAATTGTAGTTATTATTGCAAGGCTCGCAGGAAGTTTACCTAACAATACTTGGGCAAATCTTATAAGACGTTTTGAAATCCCGCCTTTCTCCATTAAATCTCCTGACAATATGAAAAACGGTATTGCCATGAATGGAAAACTATCTATTGAAGTGAACATTCTTTGAACCAATACAACTAGTGACGTATTCATATCGCCGGTTACCAATGCAACTAACGCTGCAATACCTAATGATATTGCTATTGGTACATTCAGCATCAACATAACAGCTAACGTTCCAAATAGAACTAACCCCATAATTATTGCCTCCTTTATTTGTTATTGTCTTTATCTTGTCCATATTTTCTTATGACAAACTGCATTGTACGAACAATCATTAATATTAATCCTATTGGAATAGCTGAATAAACAAACCACATTGGTACTCTCAAAGCAGGACTTGTCTGACCCATAAGTCTCAAAGAATTTATTAAACCAAAACCAACATATGAAATAAAGCCACAATAAATTACAATAATTGCTGTTCTAATAATAAAAAACGTTTTATGTGTAGATAACGGAAGTGCATTTACCAAGTTATCCACTGTAAAATGTCTGTTCTTTTTAGCTCCAGCTCCTATACCTAAAAATACTAGCCATACCATCAAATACCTGGCTAATTCCTCTGCCCATGGAATTATCATAATATTCGTAAATCTAAAAAAAGTTGCCATGAATATTATTACAACCATAATCGCCAATATAACAGTTAATGCCTTTTCTTCAAAATTATCAAGAATATTAAGTACTTTTTTCACTTTGCATACCTCCATTTAAAATTTTAATGAATAGAATACACTAGTGTATTCTATTCATTAAATCAGCATTACTTGCCAGTGAGTGCCTTAATATATTCAGGATTAATTTCAGCTTCATATTGTGCATATATTGGTTCACAAGCTTTTTGCCAAGCTGCTTTATCTACTTCAGTTACAGTAACACCGGAAGCTTTTATTTTAGCGACTAATTCTTCATCCATTTTTGTGCAGAAATTTCTTTCCCATGTTCTTGCTTCTTCTTCGGCTTTTATTATTGCATCCTGTACATCCTGCGGATAGTTTTCAAAAGTGTTCTTGCTTATCATCATAACTGACGGCGAATATACATGTCCTGTTAAAGACAAGTATTTTTGAGCCTCAGAAAATTTATTAGTATCAAATATTACTAACGGATTTTCTTGTCCATCTATAGTTCCTTGTTGAAGAGCTGTAAATAATTCTGAAAAAGCCATTGGTGTAGGCATAGCTCCAAGCAACTGGAACGTTGCCATATGAATTGGATTTTCCATTGTTCTTATCTTTATACCTGCCATATCTTCAGGTGTAACTATTTCTTTTTTGCTGTTAGATATGTGTCTGAAACCATTTTCCCAGAAACCTAATGCATTAATATTTATTGACTCAAGTGATGATAAAATTTCTTTTCCTATTTCTCCATCCATTACTTCATATGCTCTTTCTTTATCTGTAATTATAAATGGAAGATCGAAAACTTGGAATTCCTTTGAGAAGTTTGGAAGCGGTCCGGTTGAACTAAGGCACATTTCCAACGTACCAAGACTTAAGCCTTCAATCATATCCCTTTCATTTCCAAGTGTAGCACTTGCAAATAATTGAACATCAACTTTACCATTTGAATATTCTTCTACTAATCTTTCAAATTCTTTTGAGCCTTGTCCATAATGACTGTCCGGCTCTGTTGAAAAGCCTAATCTAATTATTATCTTTTCATCGGTTGATTGGTCAGTATTAGCTTCTGCAGCAGGTGCTGCAGGTGCTGTGGGTGCTGTAGGTGCTGTAGAGTTTGATCCACATGCTGTCACAGTAAACATTAAGATAACTACCATAAAAAATGTGATAAATCTTTTCATTCTTTTAGCCTCCGATTGATTTCATTTTTTTAATTTACAACTATACTTACTCGATATATGAACTGGATTATTTTTTTATCAACTCCCTTATTTAAATTTAATTAATTAATCTTCTTCTCTTTTTAAATGTTTCCATATGTCAACAGAGTACTTTATGGCTTTTTCTCCTGCTTTTAGATCTCTGTTTATTATTGCATCAATAATAGGTTTATGACATATTAGTGCTTCTTCTCCAAATAGTTCGTCTCTTTTATCTTTATAAATGTTCGGAACATATAAGTCCATTACAAAATTGTAAATAGTTTGTATTAATTTATTGCCTGTGGATTTACCAAGTGCTGTATGAAACATTAATTCTGTTTCAATTAAAACCTCATCTTCGAATTCCCCTAACTTGATTTTTTCAGCTGTATACATATA
>JBASLQ010000039.1:0-2766 GCA_049656425.1 Sedimentibacter sp. | reverse complement strand
GCGCTCATGCGGTTGGGCGTTGAGAAACTGGGCGCGTTCGAGCTTGCTCGCTTCGTTGACCCGGATGCGCAGCGCCTCGCCGGCACCGTCCAGGCCGTTGGCCAACAAAGCCGCAAAAGCGGCGTCCAGAGGAGGATGCGCTACGCGTTGTGCCATGGTGTCTCCTTTGTGGGTTTGGGGAAGAATGCCCCGAAGAAATCGCCCGTGGAAACAGCCTGCCGGGGTCGCAAAAACCAGCAGACTACAAATTTACAGAAGAGATGTTGCACTAACTAGGAACCGACCTGTCCACCCTGGAGTCGCTTTTGGACTCAGGGCAGTTTTAGGCCGTTAACCCCGTCCGTCCACCGGAAAATCCGGATACCCGGTTGTTTCTGACAGCTGAATCGAAGTGCCGCGCAGAGTTATCCACGGTCGGCCGGCAGACTGCGCCCCTTCCATAGCCGGCGGGCTGGCAGCCGGCGGTGGGTGCCGCCAAAAGGCGGGAAAGCAGTGCTGACGCCGGCCCTGCAGGCCATGATAGTGGACACGCCGGGCGGCCGAATCCATATGCAAAGGGACCCCACGGACCCCCGGCCAGGACCCCACGGCCAGGACCCCCGGCCAGGACCCCACGGCCAGCGCGGCGCCGAACGCGCCCGGCAAACGCGATGGACGGGGCTCCTGGCGGCTAGCGATCCTGGCCGCCCACAAACGCAACGCCCACAAACGCAACGCCCACATCACGGAGCGCGGGAACAGAACGCCGGAGAGTTAGCGCTGACGACACCCCGCCGAGCTCACTGCCTTTGCCGGCGGCAGGATCGTGGTATTTTTGAGTTATTATTAAAATAACTTTGGATAATGCGCTTAGTGTTCAAAAAAGTCTTTTATTAATTTATTCATGAGGTCAGTAATGCTCATTGAGTTCAGAGTAGAGAACTTTCGCTCCCTGCGTGAAGAGCAGGTGCTCAGCCTTGTCGCCTCCAAGGACAAGACGCTGCAAGACACGCACACCGTGAGCACGGGCCTTAAGGCGGCCCCCAGCGTGCTGCGCAGTGCTGCCATCTACGGCGCCAATGCCAGTGGCAAGTCCAATCTGATCAAGGCGCTTCAGTACATGCGCGGCGTCGTTGCCGAGTCGGCGACCGTGATCCAGCCAGGCCGGAGCTTTGCCGTGCAACCATTCCGACTTGATGCACAGTCGGCCAAAGAGCCCACGGCCTTCGAGGTGACCTTCATCGTCGAGGGTGTCCGGTATCAGTACGGTTTTTCGATGACGCCCCAGCGTATCGTCAGCGAGCACTTGCTGGTCTACAAGGCCTTCAAACCCCAGCGCTGGTTCGAGCGTCGCTACGATGCCCAGACGGGCAAGGACGTGTATGACTTTGGGCCGGGCCTCAAAGGACCGAAGAATCTTTGGGAAGGGGCGACCCGTCCGAATGCGTTGTTCCTGTCGATGGCCGTCCAGCTCAATAGCGATGCGCTTCGTCCGGTCTTCGACTGGTTCGTCAATGGACTCGTGATCTTCAACGAGCAGGCACAGCTCAGCCCACAGGTCACCATCCAGATGCTGCAGCAGGCTGAAGGCCGTCGGCAGATCTGCGAGTTTTTGTCGGCCGCCGACATCAGCATTGCGGACATCGAGGTGGTCACGCGCAAGGTGCCGGGACAGGCCGTGCATTTCGATCTCGTCGCCGGAAAGACCGAAGTGCGCAACGAGGAGGTCGAAGAGCACCAGTTGCGTTTCTCCCATGTAACCGAGCAGGGCCGAGCCGTGTTTGACCTGATGGAGGAATCCAACGGCACGCGCAACCTGCTATTCCTCGCCGGCCCGGTGCTGGACATCCTGCGCAAGGGACTGACGCTGGTGATCGATGAGTTGGACACCAGCCTGCACACCCTGTTGGTGCGTGAGCTCGTGCGACTGTTTCACCGTCCCGAAATCAATACGGGCGGTGCCCAGCTGATCTTTACCACCCACGACACCTCGCTGCTGGATGCCACGGATCTGTTCCGGCGTGATCAGATCTGGTTCGTGGAGAAAGATCGTGATCAAGCCTCTGAACTGGTGAGCCTGTCGGAATTCAGCCCGCGCAAGAACGAGGCCCTCGAGCGGGGTTATTTGATGGGGCGTTATGGCGGCATTCCCTTCCTCAACCACGCGCTGGGGGTGCATCACTGATGGCGCGTGACAATTCCCCGAAAGAGCGCCAACGTCAGCAGCTCGAACGCAAACTGGCGCGACGTGCCAGCCATGACCGCATCCTGATCGTCTCGGAAGGCAGCAAGACCGAGCCCCACTATTTCGGCGAGATCCGGCAGGCCTACCGGTTGCACACGGCCAATGTCGAAGTTCGACCCAGCGAGCTCGGCACCGCCCCCATCCAGGTGGTGCAGTACTCCAGGGAACTGTTCGAGTTCGGCGACAAGCACAAGAACATCCAGCCGCGCGCCTTCGAGCAGGTGTACGCTGTTTTTGATCGCGACGATCACGGCAGCTACTTCGATGCCTTGACGATGGCGGAGTCGCTGGATGGAAAACTGAAAAACGAAAACAAGCAATTCGTGCGTTTCCAGGCGATTGCCTCGGTGCCGAGCTTCGAGCTATGGCTGCTGCTGCACTACGAGGACATTCAGGCGCCGATCCATCGCGATGAGGTGATGCGGCGCCTCAAAACCCATATCCCCGGTTATGAGAAGGGGGCAACGCGTGCCTTCAGCATCACCCGGGAGTGGTTGTCTGTGGCGACGCAACGCGCCCAGGCGTTGGCGGCCAGGTTCAAT
>JBASLQ010000038.1:0-3275 GCA_049656425.1 Sedimentibacter sp. | reverse complement strand
AAGTCTGAATATTTCGTCAATTATTGACAGTTTGTTTATAAAAGAATAATTTCTAGTTACAATTAATGAAATTACGACAAATGTAAAAATGTGAATAACTTGGTCCATAGCATATACTATACTATCTTTTTCTTTAGAGTAACTATTACTACTTTTACAACTTTTAACATAAATATATTTGATTGAATCAATTATGAAGTGCCCAAATGCAGCAATAAATGCAACACCCTTCATCCACTCTTCAGTTATTATAATAATTAAAATAAAGCAACTTAATGCATATATAAATGAATGAGTTAACACACTAGAAAATAATTCATCTTTAATTTTTGAAAGTTTATCTGATTGAAAATAAAAATCACCAAGTATATGAACTAATAACAACATTAATAGTATTTCTTTAAACATAATGGTCACCTTTTACTGAAGAGAGAGCAGTACTAACAGTTTCAATTGCCTTTTGATATGAATAGTAGCCTGAACCTGTTAATGCCTTATTTACGCTTGATTGTCCTATTTTTAATTTATCAGCAGTTTCATATTGATTTTTTTCATTTTCAATATAACTATATATTATTTCTCTCTGTCTATTGGTCCATTTACTTTGAATAGTAGCACACAAAGATAATATAGAATTTAATAGCATATCAATATCTGAATTATCACCTTCTGTAGCTATCATCATTTTCGAATAATTTGCCATATTCCTTTTTTCTAATTTTTTTAATTCCTCTATCATTTTTCTAGCATTATGATATGCAGGACCATCAGCCCCTAAAGGAATTTCTCGATTTATTTCTGTTTCTATTGATCCTAGGCCTATTCCAAAACGCATTTTAATAGGATACATTTCAAGTTCAATTTCCGAAATTATATTCATCACATTATTTCCACACTTTAGTAACCCTTGAAATTCATCGCCTAACGTAATCATAAAATTGGAAGCACTATCATCAGTATATTTTTCATCAATTCTTTTTAATAAAGATTTTAATTTTATTTGAACAGCATGTCTATCATCTAGTTTTTTCGAATTAACAATATCTCCTATTATAGCAATATAGGGAACTGAAAAGAAAAAGAAAAACATTATCATCACCCCTTCACAACTTATTATATCCAAATATTAGAAAACAGTCAAGCAACAATTCATCTGTAGATGAATCTTTTTAATTAATTCATCTGTAGGTGAATCTTTTTAATTAATTCATTTACAGGTGAATTCTTTATAACGTTTGGAACTCAAGTGGTGCCAGGGAAACCTCCGAAAATATGGGGTAAAGAAATTAGAAATTTATAAACTTGCATTTTGAAACTGAACAATTTAATGTAATATTTATAATTTTTTAATAAACATACTAAAAATATAACTAGATGTAAAAATTACATACAAATAGCTTGATTTTTATTTAATTTTGCTCCAGTTTTGGAGCTTTATTTAATTTTTAAGTATAGCAATGCTAGGCTGATGTAACAGTATGTTAATCATCCTTACAATGTTGCACACTATGTTGGCCATTATTATATGAATCTTTGACCCCTTAAGTTTTAAGAAGCGGCACCTTCTTAAACCATGGTTCCTGACCATAGTCGCAAATCTTCTTTCCACTTTATAACGCATATTGTAAGCTAATTCAAATTCCCTGGTCGTTACTCGGTGTAAATCATTTAATATTGCATCATATCTAATTGGAACATCTAAATCTCTTGATCTTCTTGTAAATTTTCCATTCTTATCTTTCGCTAAACACTTATCTTTGAACTTACAATTATCACAATCTTTTCTGTCAAATTTAAATACCTTATATTCTTTTTCTCTTTGTCTATCTTTAGAGCTTACAATATTAAATATTATTGATATTATACCATTTGGGCATTTAACTGAGCTAACATCTTCCGATATTTCAAAATCCTTTAATCCGAAATATTTTGCTTCTTTGATGGATTCATTGTAAAATGCAATGTTCGCTGTAATTTCATTATCCTTTAAATAAGCTCTGTTATCAGTTGTTCCATAAACCTTATCTGCAGTTATTTCTACCGGTTTTATTTCAAAATTACTTTCAACTTTTTCAACTAATTCTATTAACTTTTTTTCATCACCTACATTAAAAGGTGTTTGTACTGATGATAATATTATTTCACTATCTTCGTCTACCAAAATATGATCCTTATAACCCCTCTTAATATTTCCGGGAGATTTGTGTGCAACTCTTGCCTCAGGGTCTACAATGCTTACAATTTTATCCTTTTCATTATTTAGGTATTGATTTACCAAAGTGTAGCAAATATCAAAAGCTTCTTGATATTTGCTACTTTCCTTGTTATTTTCTTGAAGCAAATCATAGGTTTTAATATATAGATAACCAAGATGTTCTCTCGTTATTTCAAAGTGTCTTTTAGATTTTACATGCTCGTTTTGATCATATTCTTTCTGTATCCCATTTTCATATTTTTCTAATTGTTCTTTAGCTAACTCAACATTAAATTTTTCTAATTCCTTTATTACCTTTTCAAATGCTTTTCTGGCAAGCTTTTTTTCTGAAGGATAATTTACATTTGCTGCTACGTCTGTTGAATCAATTAAGTACCGTCTTGATTTAACCAAACCTTTATCGATGCATTGTATTACAACTTCATTGAACAATTCTTCGAATTTTTCTTCTCCAACATGATTAATTCTAAAAAAGCTAACCGTTGTATCATCTGGAACTGTATCATCAAGTTTTAATCCTAAAAACCAGCGGAAAGCTACATCGGTTTTTATTCTTTCTACAGTTCTTACATCAGAAAGGTTGTACAAATATTCAAGGATTAATATTTTAAACATCATTACTGGGTCCTTAGACTCTCTTCCGATAGGACTGTAATGATCTTTTAATTGTTCATAAACGAATGAAAAAATCAACTACTGCATCTATTTCAACTAATATATGATTTTTGGGAATTAATTTATCAAAAATCATAATATCAAATATATCAAATTGAGCTTTATTCTTTCCTAACATTTTATCTTATCCCCCATAGTTTCAATGTTTTTGATAATTAATTATACCATATTTTACCAACATTGTCAACGCGTATTTCTTAGTGTTAGAATATTTATGCCTTGTTTTTATACTTTATTCATTAATTTTAGTTTTTCGGAGGTTTCACAGGCACCACTTGAGTTTTGGCACCACTTGAGTTTTGCTCCAAATAAACACTCAAACTTTACCTTAATTGTTGAGATTTATCTCTATAATTTCCATATTATTACTTTCCTTGTATGAGAG
>JBASLQ010000037.1:0-1912 GCA_049656425.1 Sedimentibacter sp. | reverse complement strand
TATAAGACTTACCGAAATTTCCATGAATTACATCTTTTAAAAACATTAAGAATTGTACAGGCATAGGCTTATCTAAACCAAGACGTATCTCTGCAGCCTGAATTTCTTCCAAAGTTGCATTTTCAGGAACCAACATATCTACTGGATCTCCTATAAAGTTAGTCAATAAAAATACCAATACAGATACCACAAATAATACTACAAACATCTGCACGAATCTTTTTAAAATATATTTTAGCACTTGTGTCACCCCTATTTATTTTCTTATGAATACCGGCGCTTTTGGCGCCGGTCCTTTTAAATATTTATTAATCAATAGTAATTTTCCAAGCCTCTATGTATTTATTCATTCTAGGAGTGAAGTTTATACCATCTTTCACAGCATATGTATCATGTTCATAATGCAATGGAATATATCCAAAATCTTCACGAGCAACTCTGTCTGCTTCTGAAACGTATTCTGCTCTCTTTACTGCATCCATTTCTCTACTTGCTTTGTCAATAAGAGCGTCAACTTCAGTATTTGAGTAGTGACCTCTGTTAACTGTTCCTACTCCTCTTTCCAAGTCATATGTATAAAGAAGATCATTTACAAGTGTCAAACCTTCACCTGAGGAATCAGACCAACCTGTCATAAGAAACATTGACTGATTTTCTTTTGGTTTAATATAACTAAAAAAATTAGCTTTTGGCATTAAATTGAGATTTACTTTTATCCCAATTTTTTCGAGATAACCGGCAACTGCCTGAGCAATATCTCCATCATTCACATATCTGTCATTAGAAGCATCAAGAGTAATTTCAAATCCATCAGGATAACCTGCTTCTGCTAATAATTGCTTGGATAGTTCTGGATCATATGCTGAACGCTCAACTACCTTATATCCGTTATAATTTTCAGGAATATATGAATTCATTACAGTTGCGTAGTTGTTCATGATATTTTTAACTATAGTTTCAACATCAATTGCTCTATACATAGCTTCTCTCACTTTTTTGTCAGCCATAGGATTTGGTTTATCTTTAAAAAATGGTGAATCTTTTCTACTATCAAAATTCAAATAGATTTCTCTTAACCCTTGTTGTGTTATAACCGACATACCTTCTGTATCGTTAAGTCTTTCCACGTCTCTTACAGAAATGTCCACTGTTATATCTACTTCACCTGTCAACATTGTTGCTGTTCTTGTAGCTTCATTTGTAATAGGTCTAAATCTAACATTAGTTATTGGTTTTTCTCCACTCCAGTGTTCAGAATTAGCCACTAAGTCAATATGGTCTTCCTTAACTTGTTCCACAAATTTATAGCGCCCTGTTCCAATAATTGTATCAGCAATTTCTTCTTCTGTCTTACCTTCTACATTTTCTTTCTTCAAAATATATATATTCGATAAATCACTTAATAAAATAGGATACACACCTTTTGTCTTTACTACAACAGTGTAGTCATCAGTAGCTTCATAGGATTCTACATTACTGAAAAAATTAGAAAAAGCGGATGGTGAATCAGGGTTTTTTGCCACATTAAAAGATGCAATTACATCTTCTGCTGTAAATTCATCTCCGTCATGGAATTTAACTCCTTGTTTTAAATTAAAAGTATACGTAACACCATCATCTGCTATACTCCATTTTTCAGCTAGTCCTGGATGTACTTGGGCTTTATTATCAAAAGAAATCAAAGTTTCATAAATGTGGAGCATGAATTGGTTTGTTGGGGTTTCATTATAACGATATGGATCCATAGATAGAATATCTGATGAAACTGCAATAACAATACTATCTTTTTTCTCTGTAGGTGTTACTTCATTTGAAGTTGCCTTTGTATCATTTGAGTTTGTTGCAGCAGAATCTCCTGTAGTTGAAGCCCCTGAACATCCAGTGATAGCTACAGCCATCATGGCTATTACCA
>JBASLQ010000036.1:0-1706 GCA_049656425.1 Sedimentibacter sp. | reverse complement strand
CTGCTACATAGTTAGCACTATCAAAATATTGCGAAAATATAATACAACCTCTTTGCTCCCAAGGCCCTTCGTCATTAACTCCATTTTCAAGTATGCTTAAAACCTTTTCATATTTAGGATCTGCGTCCTTATTATTCTTAAGTACAGTTACCAGTTTCTCTAAGCAGCTTAACTCTGTTTCTGTCAGTTCTTTAACCTCGTTGTGTTCATCTTCACTGCTTTCATCATCTTCTTCAAAAATATCATCATATAAATCTTTTAATTTTTCTTTTCCTTCTTTAGTCCAGGCCAGCATTTTCTTGGCTGTATTTTCTCCTGCAAGCATTGTACTGCCTATTCTTCTTAACATTAATGTTGACATGAATCCACTACCTTTAACTCGTGATGAAAGTAATCTGCAAAATTCTTCAGCTATTGAATATGCTTGATACAAATACCCCATAAGTTCTAATGCTTCATCATCATTTTCACCAAGCAATTCAACTTCAATTTTATCAAGATAAAAATCGCCTGTTTCCGGATTTTTGGTCTCTTCCAAAAACTTTCTCGTTCTTCGTATTATTGACCTTATGTATGGATTATGCCTTTGAATAAAATTATCATCAAAGTAAAGTTCTTTAATTTTTTGTTTTTGAGATAGACGTAAATTATTATATAAGTTTTGAGGAAGTACTGAAGTTTCATCTGTAATGTCTAATTGATTTCGAAGAATTTCTATTCTTCTGTTATTTTCAGTTCTTTGAGGAAATGGGTTTCTTAATATCTCCCACATTTCAGATTCTAATGTTGGAATATCTTCATTACCTGAAATATAATCAAGAGATGTTTGTGGTCTAGTTCTCCATATGCTGTACTTATCTCCTAGAACCTTTGTTGCATCATTTGGCAATGTAAGAGCATTTAATAAGTCATATGCTTCTATAGGATTAATCTGCACAGGAGTAGCAGTTGCTAATAATAGACTTTTAGTTTGAAAAGATATTTCATTCAAAAATGCAAGTAAATTGTTTGGATGTTGTTTGTTATTATCAGGATCTTTATTAGGATTGTTCCTTCTTGCTCTATGTGCCTCATCTAATATTACACATTCATATTTAATTTGTTTCAAATATTCTGCTGCTTCTGATTTTCTTGTAATTAATCCTTGAGAGATTATTCCAACCCTTCTTGGGCATCTAACAATTCCTTTGCTGCCTTCTGATGGATATTCAAAACCATTTTCATCCTTCCATGATCTGCCTGTCCAAACTGCGCTTGGCATATCCAATAATGTTTTTAGTTCATCCTGCCATTGAAGCGTCAATGTTTTAGGAACTATAATTAATACAGGTTTGTCACCATATAGTGCCATTAGTTTAGCAGACATTGCAAGCTGTATTGTTTTTCCAAGACCAACCATATCAGCAAGCAAAAAACGAGCTCCACCTTTTTTCTTATGTTCATTAAAAGCAAGCTCAACAAAATATTTCTGGTGTTCCCAAAGGCCAAATTCTCTGCGGTATACCGGCTCTTCCACTACTACAGCGGGAACAACATTTTCACTATCCTCTCGCCAATCATATAGTGATATAACAACCCTTTTAGAAATCCTGTCTATGTCTTTTATTACAAAATCGCTAAGATTGACTGCATACTTGCTGTTCCAGAAAAAGTCGAACTCTTCTTGTACCCATTCTACAGCTTGTTTGCTGTCATCCTCCCACAAC
>JBASLQ010000035.1:0-15744 GCA_049656425.1 Sedimentibacter sp. | reverse complement strand
AACAATCAACATAAATGGAGGAGGACCTTTGGGCACTATACTTGTAGTAGCTGACAATGTAGGAAATGTAAAAGGATATGTCGATAATCCAAATATTAATTTGGAATTAAAAGCAAATGGAAAACTTGATGTAGGCGGTGAAGTTGGCACTAACGGAAAAATAACAGTCTTGGTTGATATTGGAATGAAAGAACCATATGGAGGCAGTACAGACCTTGTAACAGGAGAAATAGGCGATGACATAGCAATGTACTACTGGCAGTCGGAACAGCAGCAATCAGCAGTAGCATTGGGTGTGTTAGTAGACAGAGACTATCACATAAAGTCAGCCGGAGGATTTATTGTTCAGCCTATGCCTTTTATGGAAGAAGAAGATCTCACTAAACTGGAAATTGCACTTGGCAAACTTAATTCGGTTTCTGATTATTTTGACAATGATAATGATATTGAAGATATTGCAAAAGATTTATTTTCGGATTTTGAAATTGAGATTACAGAAAAAATTCCTGTTGGTTTTAAATGTGACTGCTCAGAGGAACGAATGGAGCAAGCACTGGTATCTCTTGGAAAGAAAGATTTGCAGGAAATAATTGAAGAAGATGAAAAAATAGAAACGGTTTGTCATTTTTGCAATAAGAAATATTTGTTTCAAGGTGATAAGATTAAAAGCATTTTAGAAAGTTTGTAATAAAAGTTAAATATTTTAGCTAGTATCATGACTATTAGTAAATTTCAAATTGTTTTAATTAACTAATTGATATTGAGTTTTCATAAAAAATCATTTATAATTACATAAATGATTTTTTTATTTTATATGACTAATAAATATTTTTTATATTATAAAATTAGGAGTGCTATTGTGAAGTATTTGGATAAAGATGATTTAAAATGTATTCATTGCGGAACATGCGAGGAAGTATGTTCAAGCATATATTTTAAAGAAAAAAACCGTGATAAATCCTGCATACAAATTAGCAAGGAAGATAAACCGGAAATTAATGTATGCAACCAATGCGGAAAATGCATTGATATTTGTCCTGTTATGGCTATAACAAGAGACAAGCAGGGCGTGGTAAGAATCAATAAGAAAACTTGTGTGGGATGTTTTATGTGCGTCGGATTTTGTCCTAGTATATCAATGAGACAGCATGATGACTATATTGAACCCTTTAAATGTATTGCCTGCGGATTATGTGTTAAAGAGTGTCCTACCGGAGCTTTATATTTAGCTGAAAAAGATGCTGCAGAAGCAAAAGAAATGCAACTTGATAAACTTTTTAATAAATAGGAGTGTATTATGAATATTAAAGCTTTGAAAGAAGGCCATAAACTTTTAGTAGAATACAAGTATGAATTGGGAAAAGTTGATAAAGGATATACAAACAGATCGCTTTATATAAATATTTCAGACAATAAAATAGAATCAAAGCCTGTTACTCAAATGATGAAGGACAAATTTGTAGGTGGCAAGGGTTTCGGTCTTTGGTGTTTGTGGAACGGAACAACACCTGCAACTAAATGGAATGACCCTGAAAATGAAATAGTTATTGCAGGTGGTCCTGTATGCGGAATAACACAGTATCCCGGTTCCGGTAAATCATTGGTTTGCAGTATTTCACCTTCTACCGACATACCTATAGATTCAAATGTTGGAGGATATTTCGGACCGCTTTTGAAGTTCGCGGGATGGGATGCATTAGAGCTTCAAGGGAAATCAGACAAAGATATAATTGTTTTCATAGACGGAAACAATGGAGTAATAACAATCGAAGAAGCTCCTTTAGAAGCAGTAGACGGACACATTTTAGGGGAACAGCTTACAGAGATGTACGCATATGATGAATCAGACAAAAGAAATATTGCCGTTGTCACTGCAGGCTCAGGGGCTGAGCATACACGCATGGGACTATTAAATTTCACTTTCTATGATCCAAGAAGAAAAGTTACAAGATTAAAACAGGCAGGACGCGGAGGAATAGGAACAGTATTCAGAAATAAAAAAATAAAGGCTTTGGTTGTAAAGTTCAGCTCGGTAAAGGGCGATTTAAACAATCCATATGATCAGGCGATACTCAACAAAACAGGAATTAAGCTTCACAAGGAAGTTCATGACCTTGATCCTAAGCAAAACAATATGAGAAAAATCGGAACTGCAAATATTATTGAAGTAATGGATGAATATGATTTGCTGCCGGTTATGAATTATCAGTATGGCAGCCACCCGGATACTTATAAAATAAAATCAACGGTATTTATAGAAAAGTATATTACCCAGGGAGTTCAGGATGGATGCTGGTATGGATGTTCTTTGGCATGTGCTAAGGCAGCAGATAATTTCTTGTTAAAAACCGGACCATACAAGGGACAAAGAGTTACTGTTGATGGACCTGAATATGAAAATGCAGCAGGTCTTGGCTCAAACTGTGCAATATTTGATCCTGAAGCAATTTTGGAATTAAATTTTTACTGCGATACTTACGGAATTGATACAATTTCTTTTGGAACAGCTACAGCCTTTGCCATGGAGTGTTATGAAAGAGGCATAATAAACAAGGAAATAACCGGAGGGTTAGAATTGAAGTTTGGCAATTTCCAGTCATCTGTTGAAATGCTACATCAAATGTCAAGGGGAGAAGGCTTTGGAGTCACTGTTGGCCAGGGGATTCACAGAATGAAGAAATTATTCGTTGAAAATTATGGTGCGGATCCTGTTTTCTTAAATGATATTGGAATGGAACAAAAAGGACTGGAATATTCTGAGTATGGTTCTAAAGAATCTTTAGCTCAGCAAGGTGGGTACGGTCTGACTAACAAAGGACCTCAGCACGATGAGGCATGGCTTATATTCATGGATATGGTTAACAATCAAATACCTACATTTGAAGATAAGGCAGAAGCTCTTCATTACTTTCCAATGTTCAGAACATGGTTCGGACTATACGGCTTATGCAAACTTCCGTGGAATGACATAGCTCCTGCAAACAACAAATATACTTCAGAGCCTGCTAAAATTCCGGAACATGTGCAAAACTATCTTGATATAGTGTATGGGGTTACAGGAAAAAGACTTGACACAAATGATATGGTAAGAGAATCTGAAAGAGTATATAACTTTCAGAGAATATTTAACATTAGACTGGGCAAGGGACTGAGGATAAATGACAAAACCCCTTACCGCTCAATGGGACCCGTAACAAAGGAAGAATATGAATCAAGACAGGAAAGATACGACGGACAATTAAAAGAAAAATTAGGATATGACACTGAAGGAAAGACAACGGAAGAAAAAATATCAGTTCTTCGAAGCCACAGAGAAGATCAGTATGAACAGCTCACAGAAGCAGTTTACAAAAGAAGGGGCTGGAACTCCAACGGCGTTCCAACAATAGAGCATTTAAAAGAACTGGACATGTATCTTCCGGAACTGATTGAAGTGGTAAAAGACCTTCAATAAATATGGTTGAAATTGTGTTTTAGCACAATTCCTTCATTCATTATTCTTATCATTGCTGATTTTTAACTTAAAGGAAGGGGTATGTATGATAAAGGTAAACAACCGGGATTTTCAGTGGGAACATGGAATGACTGTTGAAGATATTTTAAAATTAAAAAATTACACATGGAAAAAAATAATCGTCAAAGTAAATGGTATCCATGTTGAAGAGGAAGATTACAAAGTTACTGTGATTAACGACGGCGATGATGTCCAGATGCTCCACCTTCTGGCAGGAGGGTAATGTTTTTTAATTTCAGCGTTATATTATTAAAAAAATAACGAACTGTAAATTTAGAGAATATAATTGTAGCTTTTTTTGTGTTATATTATTAAAAATACTTCGATTCATAAATCTTTTTTGCGTTATATTTTTAATAATATAACGTTTTGTGAATTTTAATGAAGAAAACTCTACCTCTCAAGCTCGAGATGTAGGGTTGATTTTTACATGGTAAAGTATTCTTATCTGAGCAGAAAGCCATGAATTTCAAAGGGAATCATACTTATAGGCGTAATGAAAAAAGAACCATACTTAAAAAATATTAATTTTATGAGATTTTGTTGTTGCATATATTTTCACAATGTGATAAAATTAAAAAACGTTGTTAAATAAATTACTAACAAAGGATTATTGTGCATAATATTTATGGAGGGATTAATTGTATGAATGATGAATCTTATATAAATGATGAATTAACTAAGAATGAAGAAATTAAGTCAGAGTACGATTCCGACAAAGAAGGCGACTTAGAAGAAATTCAGGATAAAGTAGCTCTTATGGGTGTTTTCATCAGAGACAAATCATATGAAGGATGCCTAACAAATGCAGAAGATTTTTTAGATGAGCCGTTGTCATTGGAAGTAGATGAAGTTTTGCCTATGATTGATGAGCTTACAGCAAGAGAAGAATTTTCAGATATTTGTGTAAAAAAAGGAAAAGAAAAAATATACTTGTTCTCAGAAAATCATATGACTAAGAACTATGCCAAAATGATGATTTCAGTGGAAGAAAAGGATTTATTTAAAATAATAGCTGAAACAGTGAGAGAAGAATCAAAGATATATCCAAGGCCTACTGATGCCAGACTATTCAATAAAACTCCATTTAAATTATCCAAGGAAGAATTCAATGAAGTATATGACAAACTCAGGAAAAAGGAAGAATACAGTGATATACAGGAAACTAGGGCTTCCAATAATGCTCTTTACCTGTACTCTGAAAGATTTATGAAAAAAGTACGTGCGGCTTCTCTTGCTGAATGGATAGAAGTGGAAGCTGGACAAAATCCATAGGGCGTTTATATACTTGATTTTTAAATTGTAGCGAGAGGAGGTGGACTATGGGACGAATAGGAGCTTCAGAACTGATTTTAGTGTTGGCGATTGCCCTAGTGATTTTTGGGCCTTCAAAACTTCCGGAAATAGGAAAAGCATTAGGTAAATCTATAAGGGAATTTAAAGACAATGTAAATAAAGTTAGCGATGAGCCGGTAGATAAAAATACAACTCAAGGCGAATAAAAGAAAATTATTTATATTTTTGTCAGCTGGTTAATTATATTTATTTTGAAGGGAGAGTTATTATGTTAGAAAGAGAGATTGAAGATTTTATCGAGAAAGTCAGATCAAGACGCGAGTTTATGAAAATGAGCGGTAAAGGTATTGCAGGTATTGCTGTTACAACTTCTGTATTGAATCTGATGGGCTGTTCAAAGACTGAGCCTGCAGCTCAAGAGGCACCAACAGCTACAGCATTTGTAATTCCTACAGGTCTTATTGTGTCTGAGCCGAATAAATGTACAGGCTGCCAAAGATGTGAGATGGTTTGTACAGTAGCAAATGACGGAAAGATTCATCCGTTTATTTCCAGAGTGAAAATCGCTAGAAATTTCAACTACGGCAAGGAAATGACAGATAATTACCGCGAAGAAAACGGATATTACGGAAACTTCGTGATGACGCCGGAAACATGTCATCAATGTGAAGATGCTAAATGTGCAGCAGCATGTCCGCAAAAAGCTATCAGTCAAAATGAAACCACAAAAGCTTGGACTGTTGATAAAGACAAATGTGTTGGATGCGGAGCTTGTACAGCGGCATGCCCTTGGAATATGCCTACAGTAGATCCGGAAACAAGCAAATCAACAAAATGTATTTTATGTGGAGCTTGTGCTGATAATTGCATAACTGGCGCACTAAAATTCATACCTTGGGAAAAATTTGAAGCGATGTTAAGAAGAAAAGGATATAAGTTTTCATAGCACTTAATCTTAATTTACAAATATTTAATAATAATTTTGATTGGAGGAATAACAAATGGCTAAAGTAACAGGATGGACAGGAAGTTTATTAAGAGTAAATTTGACTACCGGCAATATTAAAAAAGAAGATACAATGAAATATAAAGAATTAATTGGTGGTGCAGGATTCGGATATAAAATAGTATTTGATGAAGTTCCTCAAGGCACTAAAGCTTTTGATGAAGCTAATAAAGTTGTTATAGCAGTAGGTCCGCTTACAGGTACAACTGCTCCATGCAGCGGAAGAACTAACATCACATCATTAAGTCCTACTAATCCGTACAATGCAATAGCAGACAGTCATATGGGCGGAAACTTCGGCGCTTGGTTAAAATTTGCAGGATACGATGGAATTATAATTGAAGGTAAATCTAATAAACCAGTATGGTTAAAAATAGAAGATGACAAGGTTTCATTAGAAGATGCAAGCAATTTATGGGGCAAGGGAACAATAGATACTGAGCATGCCATCAATGAAATCATGGGCAAGGAAGCATGTGTTGCATCAATAGGTCCAGCAGGTGAAAAACTAAGAAACCTTGCATCAATAGTAAATACAGTAAACCATTCAGCTGGAGGACACGGTGGTATTTTAGGTTCAAAGATGTTAAAAGCTATCGGAGTTAAAGGTACTAAGGCTGTTCATATAGCCGAAGGAAAAGGTCAGGATTGGTTGAAATTAAATGAATACATGATGAAAGACATTATTGGTGCCAATAATCAGCACGTTGTACCAAGCACACCACAGCCATGGGCTGAATATCACAGCCCTGGAAGCCGTTGGACAGCTCAACTTGGATTGTTCTGGGGAGCTGCAAACCCACCTGTTGAAACTGGTGAATGTGCTGCTGGAGATAAGAATAAGGTTGGACTTCGTACACAAAAAGCCATATTTGACTTAGGAGCTGTTGCGGAAGAAAGAACTATAAAAATGGGCGGTTGCTATTCTTGTCCAATACGTTGCCAATCCAATCTGTCTGTTCCAGAACTTGAAAAATATGGTTTGAGTCCTTATGCAACCAGCACATGTGTTAGCTTTATTGCACCTGCAACTGCCATGCTAAAAGGATTTGCAGACGGAGAGAAACAGGGTGTTGATTCATTAGTTACTAAGAGTCTTGGCTCAAGACTTGCTGATGACTATGGCATTTGGAGCAATTACGGTCAGTTGCCTAGAGATTTCAAATATTGTTATGAAACAGGAAAATTAAAAGAAGTATTGCCTAAGGAAGAATATGACAGCATTAATTGGGAACTGATGGAAAAGGGAGATCCCGGCTGGATGGTTGAATATTATGGAAACCTGGTTAAAGACGGAGAATTTGGACATCTACTTGATGGAGCTTACTGGTTAGACCAAAGATGGAATTTAGGAAAAGAATATTGGGATTCATATGGAAATAACGTATGGTCTAAAATGGGATTTCCTAAACATCACAGCAATGAAGCAGGTGCACAGGTAGGTGCATTGATAAATATAATGTTTAACAGAGATCCAAACTCCCATACTCATATGAATATGATAGGGGCAGGACTTCCTATAGAAATACTTAAAGAAGTAGCCGGTGAAGTTTGGGGTTCTCCTGATGCATTAGATGCACCTAAGAACTATACTCCAATGAACGAATATAAAGCTAAGTTTGCTAAATGGTCATTGGACAGAAACTTCCTTCATGACTCTATCACATTATGCAACTGGGTATGGCCTATGACCGTTTCTCCTTCAAAGTCAAGGAATTACAGAGGAGATACAGCATTGGAATCAAAATTCTTCAGCCTGGCTACAGGAATAGAAACATCAGAAGAAGAAATGAATTTGGCTGCTGAAAGAATAGCAACCATGCATAGAGCTGCATGTGTAAAAGAGATGAATACTATCGACATGAGAAATGAGCACGATACTATCCCTGAGTGGGTTTTTGAAGCTGATCCTGATTTAAAACCATTTACTGAAGGTACAGTTAAGCTTGACAGAGATGATATGCAGTTAGCTTTGACAATGCTTTACAAAGAATATGGATGGGATGAAAAAACAGGCGCACCAACAAGGGCTACTTTGGAAAGGTTAAATCTGAAAGATGTGGCAGATGAACTTGCAAAACTAAACCTGCTTCCATAAATATTATATTTTAAGCAGTAGAATGGGAGAGCATTTTGCTTTCCTATTTTACTTATTAACGAAAGTGTGGTTATATGATATTAGAATTTTTATTTCTTAAATTGACTAAAGAGAATCCGCCTGAACTAAATAAAGATAAGTGTATTAATTCTTATAAAAAAAACATGGAGTGCAATATATGCAAAGATTATTGCCGGGCACATGCTGTTCGTATGAAAGATAATAGTGTAGTGTTTGATGGAAAACTATGCAATAATTGCGGCATATGCAAAGCTAAATGCCCTACACAAGCCATAAGAATTAAGGGATCAGGTGAAATTGACATATTAAATAATGCAAGCGAAAAGGAAAATCTGGTATTTTCATGCTCCATGGAGGGAACGATAGGTAATATAAATTTAAGTTGTTTAAATGCATTGCATCCAGAGTTTATTTCTGCTCTTTTTATATTGCATAAAGAGAAGAAGTTCCATTTCAATTTAAGCAAATGTACAAAGTGTGAGTTTGGGTATAAGGATTCGTTGTTTAGGGATGCCTTAAACAAAGCAGTAACGTTTACTAATGCATTGGGAATTTATCCTGATTATGAAATCCATACTGAAGAAAAAGATCTCCCAAATTTGCTTAATGAAGAAATATCACGAAGGGATTTATTCAAACTTGTTAAAAAAGGATCAGGCAAGATTGCTTTAAAAACCATAAATACAATAATAGATGATGATGACAACCAGCTATCTAATCGTAGTATATTATTAAAATCTATAAAAATTGAAAATTTAGAACTTGGTAAAAATTATACAAATATATTTTGGGAATATTGGGATGTAAGTACAAATTGTGACGGGTGCGGCAAATGTACATCTGTTTGTCCTGGAAGGGCTTGGAAGATTGAGAATACAGACACAAAGATTAAATTATACCATAGTATTGGAAATTGTTATAAATGTGGTTTGTGCGAAACAGTTTGTCCAAAAAAAGCCATAACTAAAGGAATCATTGAAGCTGTTGACTTACTGGAATTTAAACTGAAAAGAGAGATAAATTTAAGTACCTGTAAAATTTGTAATAAAAAGTTTATATCTGATAATCAAGATAATGAAGAGTGTGATATTTGCAAGAAAAAGGAATTATTAAGAAGAAAAATATCGACATCTGTTTGAGTTTTATATAGAATAGATAATACAATAAATATTCAATCGAGAGGAGAATTATAATGGGTAGAATAGGTACCGGTGAGTTAGTGTTGATTTTAATTATTGCTTTAATAATAGTGGGGCCGTCTAAGCTTCCGGAGTTAGGAAAAGCAATGGGAAAAACATTAAGTGAATTCAAAAATTTTTCTAAGGATATTAAAGAAGATTTATCTTTAGATGATAAAACCAAAAAAAATGAAAAAGTTGACACAGCCAAAAAAAATGAAAATGAAGATAAAAAAGAAAATGATGATATATAGATATTACAAGAATGGGATATGGAGGACAATGCTTAAAGTGTGAAGTATGTACTTTTCCGGATTGTCATTTCGGCAAATATTAGTCTATTTAAATAACAGGAGAAAAATATGGATTTTTATAAATTTCTGCAACAAATTGACAAAAGCAAGGAAAATATAATCATTACCATTATATCAGGTGATAACATTGGAGATAAACTTGTGTTGTCAGACGGAGAAATAGTATTCACTAATAATAATGATGTTGACTGGGAAAAACTAATTCTTGGTATTCCTGCAAATAAAAAAAGCCAAGCAATAATATTAGAAGGTAAAAGAATATATGTAGAATTTATGCGTCAAAGTTACAATGTTGTTGTGTGTGGAGCAGGTCATATTTCAATTCCGATTATTAAAATGTGCAAGCTTCTTGATTTGCCTGTGACTGTAATTGACGACAGAATTACATTTGCGAATAATGCTGTGGAAGCAGGAGCCGACAAAGTTATATGTAAGACGTTTGAAGAAGCGTTAAGTGACATTGAAGGTGATACCGGTACATTTTTTGTTATAGTAACAAGAGGCCACCGTTATGATCAGACTTGTTTAGAAAAGATTATTCATAAGGAAAATGCATATATAGGCATGATTGGAAGCAAGTTACGCGTTAAAAAAGTCTTAGGCAGTTTAGAAGATGAAGGCATTTCCCTAGAAAAATTGGACAAGGTTTACACTCCAATTGGATTAAAAATTGGGGCCGAGACACCTGAAGAAATTGCAGTAGCAATCATGGCTCAAATCATTGAAGTAAAGAATAAAAAAATTGGTTCAAGCACCTACAGCGATGAATTGTTAAAAGGTCTGCTAAATGAAGAAAGCAGGGAAATACCTAAAGCCATGGTAACGATTGTTTCAAGAAGAGGTTCAGCTCCAAGGGAAGTTGGAACAAAGATGGCAGTTCTTAAAGATGGTACCATGATAGGAACCATTGGCGGAGGGTGTATAGAAGCAGATATAAGAGGGAATGCATTAGTATGTATTGACAATAAAAAAAATCAATTAATTACAGTTGACATGACGGGAATAGAAGCCGAAGACGAAGGAATGGTTTGCGGTGGAATAGTTGAAGTTTTTATTGAATCAATCGTTGATGATGAAAATAGGCAACAAGACTTTGAAACAGGCTTAAATTAAATATATTTTACTAAAATTAGTAAAAAAATGATATAATTATAATTAAAAATTTATATCATTTTTTTGTTTATAAATGATTACAGGAGTAATGAATGAATGAATCCATACATACCAACTAAAAAGCCGCGTTATGTTATTATTGATTACAAAGCAAGCGATGAAATTATAAATTATTTAAAAAAACTAAATATTGAACCGATTAAAACTATAAAGTGCGAAGATTTGCAGGAGCCTGTTGACGGTCATCCAGACATGGTTATTCATCCTGTGGATTTTAAAAATTTTGTCGTAGCACCGAATGTATATGACTATTATAGAAAAGTTTTATGTGATAAAGGAATAAAAGTTATTAAAGGTGGAAAAACTCTATGTAGAAACTATCCTGAGGATATAGCATATAATGTAGCAAGAATAGGGAGTTATGCTGTGCACAACATTCAGCATACAGACCAGGTTTTAAAGTATTATTTGGAAGAAGCGGGCGTTGAATTCATTCATGTAAATCAAGGCTATACAAAATGTTCCACAGCCTCAGTCAGCGAGAACAAGGCTTTGACATCAGACTTCTTGATACATGAAAAACTCATATCATATAATATAGACTGTATGTATATAAATCCTGAGGTTGTATATCTTAAAGGATATAATCATGGATTTATTGGTGGCTGTGCGGGTTTAATTAATGAAAATATATTTTTGTCAACAGGTAAAATTTTTGATGAGAATATTTTAAGTTTATTAAAAGAATTTATACAGTCTGAAGGATATATTTATGAAGAAGCTTCAAGTCAACAAATAATAGATTTGGGATCACTGATACCAATAATATAACCTCCCTGGCAGAGAGGAGTGACTAGGTGGAGCTTTTATCATTAGAGTTAAATGAAAATGAGAATCATGAAATGTTTAATAATATTAAAATTATCACAAATATGGATGAAAGTGATATTAATATAGAATTATCCTCCACAGATGAAGGAAATATCAGAGTAAGATATTTTACGGATGACAAAATAAATAAAAGAGTGCATATAGAAAAAATAATAGGAAAAGTTACAAAGCTTTTGATAGAGTATACTAAACTTGAAAGCATAAATTGTCTGAAGGAAAATTATTTTTATTTTGATGAAGAAGAAGTTGGATCAATAATAGAAGATATAGAGGACGAAATTGATAATGATATTAAAATTCAGCTTGTTATAAAAAATAAATTCAAAGAAGTGTTAGAGCGTTCTAATACAATTAATTTAAATGGATTTGTGAATTTCAGATTGAAATTTATAAAGCTTTATTCTTCTCAGATAGTAGAAAGATGCATTGACAGTTATCTTATGAAAAAAGAATATATGGATTTCATAAGCATCATTAAATTGATATCAGATCAAGATGAAAAAGAAAATGAATTAGTAAATGTAATGTATAATAATAATAAGCTTCAGGTTTATGATAAAAATATGAAAAAGCTGACTTATATAACAAATGAAGAATTTGCCAGAGAACTTGACAGCAAAACAAGCACATATGATGAGACAATAATCAACATATTGTTAAGTGTATCACCAAGAAAAATAATTCTTCATGATGCAAAAATTGATAAAAAAAATAAGGAAGCACAAAATACAGTAGATATAATAAAAAAAATATTTGATGGCAAAATAGAAATATGCAAAGGCTGTAAATATTGTGACTTTCTTTAATAAACGGGTGTCTTTCAGACACCCTAAGTAACTTAGTTTTTACTTAAGGAAACTACAAGCTTTATGTAATATTATGGCATTAGGGAATATATATAAGGGAGGAATACATATGTCATTCTTGGTTTTAACAGCTTTAATAATAGTAACTGTTTCATCAGCTATTCACTTATTAAATATAAAAGAAGCCGAAGCAAACAACGAGTTATAATTATAAATAATAAAAAAACGAGCATATCAATTGATATGCTCGTTTTTTTATTATTGCTCTGCCATTATTTCTGTCCATCTTGAGGAATATAATTCTATAAATTCTTTTGGATCTCTGAACATTTCCATTTTAGTTACATCTTCTTCCGGAATATTGAAAGCACTGTTGTTAAGAAGTTCTTCGTCAACTTCTTTTATTGCTTCTGTATGGACTGTTGAATACCACACTTCATCAATATTTCTTAAGGTTGCTTCCTTAAATGATACAAACAATATCCATACCATTTCAGTGAGAATCCAGTCCAATTGCCTCTTGATTTAGACTCGTTGAAAGAAAATTCAGCGGTTCATAAACTGAATAATGATTATACTTATTGACATGAAATCACCCATGTTATATAGTTGTTATTAGCAAATGACTAGTTGTAAGGGGGTGCGTTTTATTAAAACAAAAACCATATACAGATGTACGAATTGTGGTTACGAAACTGTAAAATGGATGGGTAAATGTCCTAATTGCAGTGAGTGGAACAGTCTTGAAGAAAATATAATTGAAATCAAAAAAAGTTTAAATAATTCAAGGTCGACTGCAAAAAAGAAAACTATAAAAAAATTAGTTGAAGTAACTTCCGGTAACAGCGATAGGATTATTACAAATATAAGTGAATTTAACAGAGTAATGGGTGGAGGAATTGTAAAAGATTCAATTACAATTATTACAGCGAAACCGGGAGCAGGAAAATCAACTTTGCTTTTGCAGGTAGCAGATGATGTTTCTTTAAAAGGATTCAAAGTAATATATGCTTCAGGTGAAGAAAGCGACAGCCAGATTAAAAGCAGAGCTGACAGAATATTAAATAAAATTAATGATAATATTTGGATTATATCAGATACAAACTTAGATAATGTTGTGGATTCAATAAAAGAAATTGATCCTGACTTAATAATTGTAGACAGTATACAAGCTTTTGTTTTGGATGACTATTTACCTTCAAGGGCAGGTTCTCCAACACAAACTATGGAATGCGCCAATGAGCTCCTGAGAATAGCAAAGAACAATGAAAGACCAAGAGCTGTTATTTTAGTTGGGCAAATGAATAAAAATGAAGAAATTGCAGGTCTCCGTTCACTTGAACATTTAGTGGACACAGTGCTGATTATAGACGGAGAAAATGAAGAAGAATTAAGGTCGTTGCAAAGTTCCAAAAATAGATTTGGAGGAACCGGTGAAACCGGATTTTTTAGCATGACAGAAAATGGCATGGTATCCATAGATAATCCATCTGAATTCTTTATGACAAAACGAGAAGAAGGGGACGCTGTTTCGGGGAGTGCATTAACGGTTGTAAGAGAAGGTTCACGCCCCATAATTTTAGAAATAGAAAGTCTTGTTTCAAATTCTTTTACACCATTTCCATCAAGAATTGGTGAGAATTTAGGAAAAGATCAATTAAATACATTAATTTCAATTCTTGAACAAAGAGGAGGATTTAATTTATTTAACAAAAATGTTGTTATAAAAATCACAGGAGGACTTCGTATAAGAGAACAAGCTATAAACTTAGCAGTTATAATGTGTATAGTGTCTTCATTTTTAAACAAAGGAATTCCTAATGATATAGTTTTTATTGCTGATGTAGGACTTACAGGTGAACTTAAAAAAGTTCCATCCCTTGAAATAAGAATAAAAGAACTGGACAGGATGGGATTTAAAAAAGTGTATGTGTCTAAAAATGCATTCAGCAGACCAGTAAAATTCAGCAATATACAAGTTGTTGAGTTGAAAACATTAAGTGAAGTAATAAATCATGTGTTTGGAAAGTTAAAATAGAATATGGGGTGACAAAAATGTTGGATTTTTTAAGAAGAGAAGGAATCAGTGAAACTCTGATTTGTGAAATAGATAAGTTCAGGAAATTTTATAAAGTGGATCCTCAAATGGAATACAGGATTCCAAAACCAAAATATAATTATTACGGAAATGAAGTATGGGAACAAGCAATAACAGCATTACTATGTGGTGAGAATCTTCTCTTAGCGGGGTCTAAAGCAACAGGAAAGAATGTTCTTTCAGAAAATCTTGCAGCAGCATTTGGAAGACCAAGCTGGGATATTTCTTTTCATGTTAATACAGATTCTTCATCCTTAATAGGCACAGATACTTTTGAAAATGGGCAAGTCGTTTTAAGACATGGTCCTATTTATGAATGTGCCAAATGGGGAGGCTTCGGAATAATGGATGAAATCAATATGGCAAAAAATGAGTCTATTGCTGTTCTTCATGCAACACTTGATTACAGAAGAATAATTGATGTACCCGGTTATGACAAAATAAAAATGAATGATGCAGGCAGATTCATTGCAACAATGAATTATGGGTATGCAGGCACAAGGGAACTCAATGAAGCTTTGACTTCACGTTTTATGGTTATCAATATGCCTGGTATTTCCACACAAAACTTAAAGAAAATGTTTCTTAAGGAATTCCCTAATATTAAAAACGAGTATCTCGAACAGTTTGCAGGACTTTTCCAAGATTTAAAGCTGAAAAGCGAAAATTCTGAAATTTCCACAAAATCTGTTGATCTTAGAGGACTTATTTCATCCATTAATCTTATGGATAAAGGACTTGAAGGAAATAAGGCTCTTAAGATGGGTATTACAAATAAATCCTTTGATGACTTCGAACGTAAACTCGTGGAGGATGTAATCAGCCTGAGAATACCGGGTAAGTTGGAAAGGAATGAGATCTTCACGGATTAATTATGGAAAATCACAAGGATGAAAAAAAAAGAGCACTTAACATAATATGGAATGCTTCCGATGACTATTCTTTTCAGCCTGAAATCAATGCATTTGATGAAAGATTCTGTAAGTGAGAATAAAATACTCATTGTACTTTCAGATTGCAAACCAAATGACATAGAGACTAACCCGATTACTGGAATTATGCCTATTCACAGCGAGTATTCTGGTGCAACGGGTGTTAATGATACAGCCTTGGAAGTGAAAAAAGGAATTTATAATGGAGTTTCAATTTTATGTGTTTTCACTGGGGAAGATGAGGATGTTGCTTCTGCAAAAAAAATATACGGACACAACTTTGCAAGAATAAGTTCAACTGAAAGATTTGCTGATATTGTAGGAGTTTTAATGCAAAATCAATTGAATAATCTCTAATGAAAAGATTTTACATTCAAGTTAGCTATCGGAAAAATTAAGGTAAAATATACAAAAAAGGTGAATTGAAAAGTTAACTTCCACTTTGCAGGGTTAAATTCCACCCTAAAAGTATAATAG